>JAEXZL010000157.1 GCA_023451395.1 Bacillota bacterium
CCTCATAGCTACCTCTGGTACCGCAGGATTAAATAGAGTCATTACCTTAGCAGTTTCAGCACCCCCTAAAGCTACCAGTGCTTTAGCAGTTGTGCTTGTATATTCATCTATATTGTTACGAGTACCAGGACCTGCACTTTTGCTTGCCACAGAGGTAACAACCTCAGCATATTTTATCTTCATAGCCTTACTTATGGCATAAACTATAGGTGTAGTCGCCTGTCCACCACAGGTTATTAAATTAACATTTCTAACCTTTAAGGCATCTTCCATGTTAACCATTGGGGTTACAATTTTCCCTATAGCAGCGGGAGTTAAATCTATTACTATTTTACCTAGTTCATCTAGTATCGGCGCGTTCATCTCAATATGAGCACGTGCAGTTGTTGCATCAAAAAAAACATCTGCAATTCCTGGGTTCTCTTTAACATATTCGATTCCATTAACACTTGTATTTATCCCCATATTTCTCGCACGCTTTATCCCCTCTGACTCAACAACTCCAATCATTGCTGTCATCTCTAGATACTTGCTTCTCATTATTTTAAACATTAAATCAGTACCTATATTTCCCGGTCCTATAATAGCCACCTTAACTTTATCCATTTAATCACCTCATTTTCTTGGTCACTATTTTTACCAATCTAATAATTTTACTCCGTGAAGGCTTCTTAAGCCTTGCTTATTATCCTAAAAAATTAGGCTTATACAAAATTGTACTAGCCTCAGACATTAAATGTTATTTTATTGTTTAAGAATAAATGGTACAGATAATTATATATAACCCTAAAGCTCATTTTCACTGGCATTTATAATGTTATATACCTTTTCCATAGCCTTCTCTTCATCAGTACCCTCAGCTATAATTTTAACCTCGTCCCCTTTTTTTGCACCTAAAGAAACTATAAGCAAACAACTGTTAGCATTAACTGTTTTATTTCCCTTTTCTAGCTTAATATCTGCTTCGTAATTTTTTATAACTTTTGCAATTATCGATGCTGGTCTTAAATGGAGCCCCATGGTGTTTTTAACTATAACGGTCTTTTCTATCATATATATCCTCCTTAGAAATCTTCCAATAGGCACAATTGATTTTATCATTAAGGGGAGGTCATTGAGATATCTTCCAATACCCTCCCCAATTGCTTAAGTTAAATTATTTAGTACAAATATGAACTGCTTTTACCTGAACATAGCTTTCTAAGGATTCTGGTCCTAGTTCACGTCCATATCCACTATGCTTATATCCACCATTTGGTAATTCAGGAACGGTATTTCCCCAGGTATTAACCCATACCGTACCAGCTTTTAAACCTCTGGCTATTGCATTAAGCTTATCCATAGAGTTTGTCCACACTCCTGATGCTAAGCCATATTGATTATCGTTAGCTATTTCTATAGCTTCCTCAGTGGTCTTAAAGGTCTGTATTACCAAAACTGGTCCAAATATTTCTTCTCTTGCTATTTCCATATCACTAGTAACATCTACAAAAATGGTTGGTTCTACGAAATTTCCTTTATCAAGTCCATTTTCCATTAATCTATGGCCACCACAAGCAAGGGTTGCCCCTTCTTTGATTCCTCTTTCAATAAAGCCAAGTACTCTTTCCATATGCACAGGAGATATGATTGGGCCCATATTTACAGTATTGTCCGTGGGCAATCCAACCTTCATTCCTTTAGCTATTGATACTAATTTGTCTATTACCTCATTAGCTATAGATTCCTGTACTAAAAGCCTGGTGGGAGCATTACATACCTGACCTGCATTATTAAATACTCCTAAAGCACCATTAATAGCAGCATCTAAATCAGCATCCTCACATATTATGTTAGGAGATTTTCCTCCAAGCTCCAGGGTGATTCTCTTTATATCCTTAGCAGAATTTTCAATTATAGATTTTCCTGTTCTCATAGATCCAGTTGCTGCCATTTTATCAACCATAGGATTGCTTGCAAGCTCAGAACCAACTACGGAACCATAGCCAGTAATCACATTAAAAACTCCTGCAGGAACTCCTGCTTCCATTAGTATTTCTCCAAGCACCAAAGTAGAGGATGGAGTTAACTCTGAAGGTTTAATAACCACTGAGCAGCCTACTGCAAGAGCAGGTGCTACCTTCCAAGCTGCCATAGGCAGAGGAAAATTCCATGGAGTAACTAACCCTACTACTCCTACGGGTTCAAGAATGGTCATCCCCATAAACTTTGGCCCCATGTCTATTGTTCTCCCGCAATGATTTCTAATTAATCCTGCAAAGTATTCAAAAACATCTGCTGCATAATATCCTGCCCAATTAATAGCATGATATGGATTACCTACATCACGGCTTTCAAGATGGGCTAACTCTTCTGCTCTTTCCTTAATAATTGAGGCAGCTTTAAGTAAAACTGCAGCTCTTTCTCCAGGGGATTTTTCTCTCCATATACCACTGTCAAAACTCTCTCTGGCTGCCTTTATTGCTAATTTAGTATCCTCACAATCTGCACAGGGGAATTCAATAATCGCATCGCCTGTGGCAGGACATTCTCTAACCATGGTTTTACCACTAAGAGCTGTAACCCACTGACCATTAATTAGCATTTTATACTGTATCATTAAAATTTCATCCCTTTCCAGTACTAAATTATATATACAAAATTTATAGGTCTAAGCTTATTCCCTCTGTATTGTTCTGTTCCTCTTCTGTCAAATCTTTTTTCAATAAATTAGCTGTTAAAGCTATAGTTAAAATACCTGCTATTAAGGAAACAAAATACATTGGTAAGTTCTTAACTACTGGTAGAATAAGCACACCGCCCATTGGTGCCATGATTTCAACACCTGATACCATAGCTATAGCACCAGACACAGCTCCTCCTAGGGTTGTTGCAAACATTATTCTAACAGGGTCAGTTGCTGCAAAGGGTATTCCACCTTCACTAACTGAGCATAATCCCATGAGAGCTCCAGCCTTACCTGCGGTTTTCTCTGTAATAGTATACTTTTTTGGTGCTAATACAGTTGCAAGCCAAAGGCCAATACCTGGTATAGTAATCGCAGGACCTACAGCACCGATAACATTATAAACGCCATCACCTAATAGAGCACAAGCTAAGGAGTAAGCAACTTTATTAACAGGTCCGCCGTAATCAAATCCACCCATTGCTCCCAGAACTGCTCCAAAGATTATAGCATTTGAACCACTTAAGGAGCTAAGCCAGTTAGTCATTGCCGTTGAGGCTGCAGATAAAGGAGTACTGATAACAAGAATTACAAATGCACCAATTACAAAAGTACTAATTACAGGTATAAAGAGAATGGTCTTAATTGGCCTAAGAGAGGCAGGAAAGCTAACCTTTTTCAGAATATTAACAAACCAACCGGCTAAAAGTCCAACAAATAAGGCCCCAACGAAACCTGTTCCGGCATTATATGCCAGATAAGAACCAATTAAGCCAGGTGCAATACCAGGTCTATCGGCAATAGAGTATGCCACATATGCACCAAATACCGGAATAAATAATGCCATACCAGCGTTACCTGCAGTAAAAAGTATATGAGCAAGATAACCATGTGACATACTATCAGCAAACATATCTGTATTACCTATAGCAAGAGAAAGTCCAAAACATATAGCACCGCCTACCACAACGGGCAGCATATATGAAACACCAACCATAAGATGATCTCTAAGTTTACCTAATGCTTTTAAAAAACTATTATCACTCATTTTATAAACCTCTCTTAATATAATTTTTTTCTGTTTACCCGGATAATTATTTACTAGCTAGCTAAAAATCTTATGCTCTAGATATTCTGATTCCTTGACTCATGAAGATCTTCTCAACGCCTTCGATATATGCATCTATCGAAGAGGTTTCATCCAGTTGTTCATAGGTTCTACCTAAATAACTGTATTTTTCAACACCTAGCTCGTGATATGGAACAAGGATTATTTCATCTCTATTGATTTCTTTAAGAAAATCTATAACATCATTAATATTATCTATACTTCCGGTAATACCCGGTATCACAGGAAGTCTGAAAACTATCTTAGAATTGTCAGCTACTTTTCTAGCATTATTTAAAATAAGTAAATTATCGGTCCCTATATACCTTTTATGCATTTCATTATTTATAATTTTTAAATCAAAATATATCTTACTGCAGTATTCCAAAACCTCAAGCAGGGTGGGGGTCTTACAGGCACCACAGGTCTCTATCATAGTATCAATTCCATTTTCTTTAGCAAGTCTCAATATTTCCAGTGCAAATTCTGGTTGACTTAAAGCCTCACCTCCAGAAAGAGTTACCCCCCCACCACTCACTTCATACATAGGGTAATCTCTAATTACCCTCTCAATAATCTCACTTGGGGTGTAATCCTCTCCTACTCTTTGCATTGCTTCATTCCTGCATGCCTCTACGCAATTGAAGCACTGAATGCACTTTTCCCTATCAATTGTTACTTCATGATCAATTAATCTGAGTGCTCCCTGCTTGCATACTTCAATACAGCCTCCACACCTCTGACAGAACTTCTTTATATAAAATAGTTCGGAGCTTTTATTCTGAGATTCAGGATTACAGCACCATTGACATCGTAAGGGACAGCCTTTTAGGAATATAACAGTTCTTATGCCTTCTCCATCATGAATTGAATACCGTTGTAAATTAAAAACCCTACCTTTCTTTTCCAAAGCTATTTCCCCCCTAATAACACTGCTCAGTTCTTGCTATTATCTGATCCTGCACACCCTTCCCAAGCTCAGTAAAATACGCACTATAACCAGTTACTCTGATGATTAAGTCTCGATAGGCCTTAGGATTCTGCTGAGCCTTTAATAGAGTTTCTTTAGACACAACATTGTACTGAGCATGATACCCATTCATAAGAGTTAAATATGCCTTATTCATATCTATAAACTTTCTAATACCTTCTTCTGTATTAAAAAGCTGAGGAGAAAACTTCATATTTAATACTGCACCATTACCTGCAATAGATAAGTCTATTTTAGTAACAGAATTTAATATTGCTGTAGGTCCGTTTCTGTCAGTACCTGGTGAAGGTGAGATAGCATCAGAAAATGGAGCACCTTTTTCCCTTCCGTCTGCAGTAGCCGCAGAATGCTCTCCAAAATAGTGGTTCATTGTTCCCGGGAAGAAGCCTATGGTATATGTCCCTCCCCTTGGAGTACTATGCTTTCCGTACTCATTAGACAGATCTTTAAGGACATCTGCTAAAAGTAGGTCTACATAGTCATCATCATTGCCATACTTAGGTGCATTCTGTAGCCTGTATCTTAACTCTCCATAGCCTTCAAAATTCTTATTAAGAGCATCATTTAATTCTGACATTGTACAGAAGCCATCATCAAAAACAACTTTTTTTATAGCTGCAATTATATTTCCATAGTTAGCAGTCCCGGCCATATTTACCCCTGTCCAGTTGTATTTTGCTCCACCAGCATTTACTTCCATAGCACTATCTATGCATCCAGGAACAATAGTAGATAAAAACACATGAGGTATAATTTCTGATACATAACGCTCTACCACATCACTAGAAACTAGTGTAGCTATATCCACAAAATGTTTCACCTGCTTTTTTAGAGCACTGATGTAATCTTCCATAGATAAAATATCCTCAGGTCTTCCACTATTACAGCCAACTTGTACACCACTAAATCTATCTATCCCATTGCTTATTGCCATATCTGCAATCTTAGGAAGGTTTAGTGCACCCCCTTTATGTATTCCCCAACTTCCAACTACACCTGGCTCTACACAGCCGATGTTAGCATAATCTCTAGCAACCTCTAAGGGAAGGCCAATGCGGACAAGGGACTGAATAATGGCATTATCACCAATAAGCTGTGGAAGACCTCCTCCCATACTTATGACCTCTACTGCTTTGCGTAGAAGTTTATAAGGTGTTCTACCATGAACCCTTAATGCTAGCTGTGGAGAACGTAAATGCACTCTCTTTTGAGCTTCTAAGCACATATAGGTTACAGGGTTTGTTATGTCCTTTCCATCACTATCTATTCCTCCTATAGTAATGGCTTGATTAGTCAAATACCCTGAATAAATCCCAACTATAGCACTATTTCTAACCTTGTTAATCTCCTCAAACTTTAGCCAGAAGGAGTCTAACAGCTCCTGTGCCTCTCCTTGGCTTAAATTACCTTCATCTATGTCCTTTTTATAATAGGGATATATTATCTTATCTAATCTACCTATGGATACTCCTGTTCCATTAGACTCTAATTGAATTACTAAGTTAACGAACCAAATAGCCTGTAGTGCTTCATAGAATCCTCTGCAAGGATTTTCAGGTACCCATGCACAATTTTCAGAAATCCTTTTAAGCTCCTTTTTTCTTACTTCATCCTCTTCTAGCTCAGCTAATCTTTTAGCCTCTTCAGAAAAACGATGTGCAAACTTTATAATAGCCTCTACTGTAATCTCCATAGCCTCAAGCATCTGTTTCTTTCTATAACTCATGGCCGTATATGTATCCAATGAAGATTTTTTACATCTAATCTCTTCAATTATACCCTTGAATCCCTTAGCTAATATTTTCTCGTAATCTGGGAGCACATGTCCTGTACCATCACTGTAAGTCACATGACTTACAGCATGTTTTGCTGCTAAAACCTCTTCCGGGGGTACAGCTTGACTGATAGAATTTGAAAGAGATTTACCTCTCCAATATGGCACTATATCCAGTAGTTCTTTCCTTACCTTTTCAGAAACCAAGAACGGATCTTGCTCTCTTGTAGGAAAGTTATCGATATCCTTTTCAATCCATTCAGCAGAGCATTCAGGAAAGAAAATTGCACCTGCCCTCAGTTTTTCAGTATGATTACCTACAATTAATTCATCATCTCTAATAATTATTGTCATTGTGGTTAAAATTCGTTCTAAAAGTTTGGCTCTTCTTAATAGGGAGGGCATTCCTTCTGTTTGTTGATAAAATTCTGTGGCTATCACTGCCCTTTCACTTGAGATTTCGGGAAACACTTCTAGAAGTCTATATCTCAATCTTTGTACTCTATCTGATGCTGTATCCTTTGATAGAACAGAACCCTCACTCACATTAAAACCTCCTTTTAATAAAATAAATTTAATTATTATTTGAATTTATCATTTCTATGGCCTTAGCAACCACATCATTAGGTCTATTTATTGCATCCTTTGAACGCACTGAAAGAGTGAGCTTTCCCTTAAAGCGCTCTGCATCTCTTACAGTAAGATCGCAGGCAAAAATAACTATATCTGCCTCATCAACCTCTCTTTGAGATAAATGATCCTCAATCCCCATCTGTCCCTGAGTTTCAACCTTAATTTTTATATTCTGTTTTTTACATGCTTTTTTTAATCCCTCAGCAGCCATATAAGTATGTACTAAACCAGCTACACAGCTTGTCACACCAACGAATTTCATAATTTCTCACCTACCGATATCTATTTATTTTCTTCGCATATTTCTTCATACTTCCATATGGTTTCTAGCATTTCTTTTTCATTCTTTGCCTGTAAAAGTTCTTCTGTAAAATCTTCATTGCAAAGCATACAAGCAAACTTTGCTAAGAGTGGAAGATGCTCTACACTATTTTCACAAGCCGCAAACATAAATATAAGCCTAACGTTTTCTCCATCCTCATCCCCAAAGTATATCCCTTCTAATTTTCGGCCCACTGCTATTTTACATTGCAATACTTCATTGCTTTTTGCATGAGGTAATGCAATATCATTCCCAACTGTAGTAACCTCTATGGCTTCTCTCTCAAATAAATCCTTCATGAATGTATCGAGATTTTTAATGCAGCCAGATTCTGCTAGCATAGAAGCCATTTCAACAAAGGCCTCCTTCTTAGTGGTTGCTTTCAGCGCTGAGCAAACTACGTTCTCACTTATTACCTCCTTGAGCATCATAACAACAACCTCCTAGTATATTACTTGTTTTTAAATAACTTAATATTTTTATAGGCTGCCTCATAAAAGCCTTCGTTTAAAGCATTGAGCATTTCAAAAAGCCCATTTTCATTTCCTATAAATGATGGTTTCATCCTTTCTACTGCAGCTGTAGCCATCTCTGTGTAAATATTCACTTTCTGAATACCTCCACTTATTGCCATTTTGATATTTTCGTCACCTGTGGAGGAACCTCCATGAAGAACTAATGGGATTTCAACCTTGCTACGTATATCCTTCAAAAGCTCAAAGTTAAGCTTTGGTGTTCCACTATAGTTTCCATGGGCAGTACCTATGGCAACTGCTAGAGCATCGATATTAGTTTTTTCAATAAAATCCAATGCTAAATTAACATCAGTGTATGCATAGTTATCTATATCATAGCTATTTCCTTCCCCAACATGTCCTAACTCTGCCTCAACAGCCACTCCTGAAGCCTGCGCTCTTCTTACCACCTCTTTGGTTAATCTTAGATTATCATCATAAGGCAAGGATGAGCCATCAAACATAACAGCATCAAAGCCAGCATCAATTGCCTGTACAACATTTTCATAATGAAACCCATGATCCATAATAATTGCAGAATCAACATTCCAAAAAGCTGACAGGCTTCTGGTCATATCTACAAAAGCTCTCAAGGGCATATAGCCTGTCATCACCTCAGGATACATGATGATTACTGGTGACTCTGCATCTTTTGCAGCCTTTAAAACTGCATTTACAGTTTCGTAATTAAATACATCAAATGCTCCTATCCCATATTTTTCAACCTTTGCATCTTGAAGTATGCGTCTAAAATTATTCACTTTCACTATCTCCTTTTTTATTTTTTATTAACTCTTGATTTAATTTACTACCTTTATATCAGTGTTTTCATTTAATATTTTTATTATTTGGTTTTTGCTTTTTCCTGATAATAGTCTATTTATAGTATCCTTACTTTCTACAAGATAATATATCTCAGAAAGAATGTCCTTAACCTTCTTTATATCTCCTTCAGCTATGCCTATCAAAATAACAGTATTTATGAGTTTTCCATCCCAGTTTACATAGTCCTTCAAAGTCATTATACCTATTCTGCTGCTTTTTATTGTTTTGGGAAGAGCATGTGGTACCGCTACTCCAGAATCTAAAGCAGTACTTCCTAATGCTTCTCTGTCAAGTATAGATTCTTCAAAGCCCTTTAGAGTTAAATTTTTCTTTTTAAAGGCATTTATTAGCGCTGATATACACTCTTCTTTAGTGTAATAGCTGCAATTTGTCAGTATAAGATCCTTATCTAAAATACTTCCTATATGCTTAAACCTGTAGTTGCATATATCACAAGAATCACCTGTATGGTCATAAAACAAATTTCCATAGGCACTAGTAATATTTTTCAAATCTCCTTTAGTTATCAAAGGTGAAACATACACTACAGGCTTATTATCAATCTGCAAATGTACCGAAGATATAATTAAATCAACATTTTTGATATCGTTTTCGTAAAGTTTTCTAATGGATACAACCTCAACAATATCCTGGTAGGGTAATACCTTTTTAATTTTATTTGCAATGAGCTCTGAAGTACCTATACCTGTAGGACAGACAATCAACACCTTCTTAACTTCTGTATTTTTATCAATTGACACCAAAAAATGGACTGTAATGAATCCTACCTCATCCTCAGTAAGTGTCACATCAAGTTTATCTTGCACCCTAGAAATAGCATACCAGGTAAGGTTATAGGGTATGGAATATTGATTCTTTATTTCCTCTAACAGAGGATTTTTTATTTTTATCCCCATCCTTAGCCTATATATCATTGGAACTATATGAAACAATAGGCCCTTTAATAGCTTATCATCTCTTGTAAGATCTATATTCAGAGCAGTACTCATTTCAGCAATAATAGCTTCTGTTACTTTTTTGTACTTTGATGCTACTATTTCATTATTAAGATCAGCCTTAATGCCATGAACAATCAGCTGCTTATTAATATACTCAATATCATCATCATTATAAGAAATAGCCAGATCATGGCATATCTCATGTAGTAGGTTTTTTGCAAGAAAATAGGTTTTTAAGGATTCAATCTCTTCAAATACAAAGTTCTTTTCTATTTCAACATGTTTATTTTTAGAAAGTCTAAATACAAAGACAATAAGTGTTATAAATAGGGATTTTAAGTAATAATCAGAAAGGGTTGTATTAATAGTTTCTTCTAGCCTTAATATAGAGTTTAAAGTGGATCCTATTATTTCATCTGGATAAACTTCCTTTAGAATATCTTTAGCCGACAAAAAAAGTTCTCTATCATCAAGTTTTTTATTTCTTTCCAATAAATAACTTGTATACTTTTTTAAGGCCTTCTGTATTTGTAGCTCTGTTCCTTTAATCCTAGTTCCCTTATTATCTGAGACTATTATGTTATAATCGTTGTTCAAAAATGAAGTAATCCAATGAATATCCTTAGCTACAGAAGTTTTACTTACGAAAAACTTATCTGACATCTGTTGGTATGTTAACGTTTTCTCCTTAATTAATATCAATCTTAATATTTCTTCATGTCTATCATTTACTGAAGATATCCTTGCTTTTGTACTTCTATTATTTATAAACTGACGTAGCTCTAACTTATTCTCTTCCTTTCCCATCAATCTAATTCCGAACCCCTGCTTCTTCTCAATAAAAACATTAAGTCTGCTTATCTCTACATTTATGTTGTTAATATCGTTATAAACAGTTCTCGGAGAAACATTTAGCTTACTAGAAAAGTAATTCATAGGTTTATATGCACTTTCATCCAACATAATATTCAATAATGCGACATATCTTGCACAAAACTCCATATATACCTCCTGCTATAAAATATATTTTATACCTTAAGTTTAATTTAACACTATTATATTTAAAAATAAATAACTTATTTTTTCCGAAATGTTCTTGCAAAAGGTTATTTAGCTAAATTGCAGTATAAAGAGAATCTACTTCGGAAGATTGTTTCAACATTATTCTAAAGTAAATAGCTTTTCAACTATATATAAAGAAATACAATTTCCTTCAATTCTACAACTAGTTCTCTGAAATAGCCTAAAACTATGAAAAAAGGAGCCTCGCCAACAATTTTTTCAATCGTTAAAACGATAGCTCCTAACCTTAGATACAACATAAATCAAAAATACGAGCATTAATTTGACTTAAGTCAAAATCAATATAACCTGTTAGTATATTATTTTCAAAGAGCATATTTTCCATATGTGTATCTCTATGAATTAATTGCCGTGGTAGCTTTGGATATATATTCTTCAGCTTTGAAACACACTCTTCTAAAATTTCTGTGGGAACTGAAGTAATATTTTTATCCCGAAATGTTTGGGATACCCAACCATCAATTTCTTTATAAAAATTGTTGTCATAAACTGAAATTTTATCCTGACAAATTCTAAATGCATTGTGAAGTCTGGCAATTACTTTTCCAATCAAATATGCTAGTTCTTTATAATCATCGCTAAAAATATCCGTTATATGTTCACCATTAATCATTCTACTTAGAAAAAAATACTCATTATCTATAGTTATATAATCTAATCCATTGACAGTTTTAACCACTATAGCTACTGGTATATCTTGATCTGACAGAGCTTGAATAATCAATAGATTCTTCTTTAACTCATTGAGATTATTTCCAGTTTTTAAAATATACTTGTCCCCAATTTGCCAGGCAGACTTATATATTTGCTAAATTTTTTCGTTTGAAACATTCCATTTATTTAGTATTTCTTTACTTAACATATAGTTGTTACTCCTTTATATTACAATAGAAACTAAAGCTTTGTGGCCCTGAGAGAGAATTTTCTTTTCTACTATATCCCCCAGAACTGATACATATTCCAATATAATATATCAATTATCATGACAACTAGAAACAAGCTCGTAACTATATACAGTACTTTTTTTCTAGTTGATATCTGTTCTTTATTCCATCTAAGAATTAGCCACAGTAATGAACCAATCATACCTATTCCCAGTACTGCACATAATCCAAATTGCCATCTATAATGATTGCTGGGAGCATATATAGCAAGCTGATATACTATTATCACAAGATTTACAGCCCATAGTAAAATCATTCCGCAAGCAATGTAATTCCAAGACGTTAAAGCACTTTTATTTACTATCAAACCTTGTTTTCTACGTCTGTACCTGGTTATCGGTCGGATAATACAACCATCAATTATGCATGTAAATGCAGCATATATAACCCCAATTGTAGAAAGTATTCCTAGAAGAACCATAGGTATGTATTCTTTTACAGGGAGTTTCAGTAAATCTGTATATGCATAGGAAACCTTTTCTATACCATTTTGATTATTATAATTCCAAAACTTCTCTCGTTCACTTTCAGGCATCCTTGAAAAACCAATACTATATAAGGATAGCGGGCCTTTTTTAATGGTTCGAGCAGAATGAAAAAACCCATCCACTAACTTTTTATTAGAGGCAAAATAGCCTGAGTCTGAAAAACTTCCAAAAATCAGCTCCGGCATATCATTATTAAAAACTTCTTCATTGTACTGATTTGTCATAACCACCATACCAATACCGGATCTTAAGTCAAGGCGAAGGTAAGATGAAAATCCTGCTGTATTTCCACCATGACCTATAACTGAAACACCATACTCCTCTGTCCAAAAGCCATGGCAATTTCTTGGGATATCCGTATCACCATAATAAGATGTTGCCGTAAACATTTCTTGCCAAGTATCTTCTTTTTCAAACAATACCCCTGCCTCTTGTGAAAGCATTGCCTGAGTGTATTTCTGAAAATCCATTAAGGTACTTGTACACATTCCTACGGGATACAACCCAATAGCATATAAACAGCTTCCCATAGTTTCTCCATCCTTGGTATAGCACTGAACCATTTCCCTCTGCTTTCTCACCCATTCATTATCCGACAAGTCAGGACGAATTGCGGTGTGCTCCATCCCTAGCTTTTCAAAGATATTATTTCTTACATATTCATCAAAAGACTGTCCACTAATTTGCTCTATAATGTAAGCCGCTAGAGCAACACCCCAGTTGGAATAAGCAGTCACAGTACCTGGTTCGTATATTTGCTCTGGTTTATGGAGCTTAAGTTGATCACCTAGGTCCAATACTTTTGAAGCATCCTTCAAGAATAAATCCGTGATCATATCCTGATAACCTGCATTATGGTTCATCAAATGAATCATAGTGACAGGTTCTTCATAATTCAGGTTTTCCAAATAAACTTCTGGTAGATAGGAACGAATATCTGCATTTAGATCAATTTTCCCTTGTTCCCAAAGCTGCATAACACTAATCCACACCAAGGTTTTTGTAGCAGAACCCCATTCAAAGACACTATCATCATCGGCAGAGATTTCTCCTTGTACATCCATATATCCAAAGTTACCTTTGTAAATCAAAGTAGTGCTATCAAAAATAGCTACTTCCATTGCTGCGGTAGTTTCCCGATGTTCATCCACAAATGCTTCTATCTGAGAGCCAATTTCTTCATAGGAAACACCTGAGGGAAGTTCCTTTTCTTCATTTACTGCGTAAACTACTGTTGTGCTCCTCAAAATAGTGCCAATCACTAGAAAGAATATCAAAAAACAACTTATATCTATGCTAAATTTATTACTTAGAAAATTTAAATGTTTCTGTCCATATTCCACTTTGTCAATCTCCCTAATATATTCCTTTTTTACCTTAATTATATCATGCTACTTTTATTTATAAAACAACATAGCAATTCTTAATATTGCTACGTTATCCTTTTATTCATAAGTGAAACCTACTTAAACCATTCCAAGATGTAAAGATTGGTGAAAAATTTACCTTCTTTCCAAAAAATAATAGGCTACAATTAATTGTAGCCTAAATAGCAAATCTCATGGCATTCCATGCTTTCTCGTATTCCTTTGTCTCGATAATTATTTCAAGTTTCAATTTTGTCCCTCCAGTATATTAAGAATTAACTTTTATCATTTTCTTCAAATTTGCTATTACTGCGTCAATTTCTTCCTTAGTAGTATATCTTCCAAGGCTGAATCTCACAGCTCCACGTCCTACTTCTTCTGTCACTCCCATGGCATTTAAAACCGGAGATATTGAAGTCATACCTGAATGACATGCAGATCCTGTAGAAGCAGCTGTTTCTTCAAGGAAATCTAAAATCTCATGGCCATTATATCCAATAAAGCTTATATTCAATGTATTAGGAAGCCTATTTTCCCAATGTCCATTTAATAAAACTCTATCTCCAAAATTATTCTTAAGACTACTATAAAAGTAGTCTGTTAGCTCCTTGATTTTTATGTTTTTAAGTGCTTCTATGGAGATTTCACAGGCCTTACCCAGACCCACTTCAAGAATTATATTTTCTGTCCCTGCTCGCCTTCCACTTTCATGTCCTGCACCATGAATCAATGGTTCAATTTCAATTCCATTTCGTATATACAAAGCTCCAATGCCCTTTGGTCCATAAAGTTTATGCCCAGCCACCGTGAGAAAATCTACGCCAATGTTTTTTACATCTATGGGCACCTTGCCTAATGATTGGGATGCATCGGTATGAAATAGCACCTTATGCTTTCGGCACACTTTGGAGATCTCTTCTATAGGCTGTATAGTGCCAGTTTCATTATTTGAGTGCATAATTGTAACAAGGATTGTCTCATCTGTAATTAGCCTCTCAATATCTGAAGGGTTCACTGTTCCATATTTGTCAACGGAAACATAGCTTACCCTATATCCTTGACTCTCCAAAAATTTGCATGGATTTATTATTGCCGGATGCTCAATTTCTGAAGTTATGATATGATTCCCTTTATTTTTATAGGTATGAGCTACCCCTTTTAGAACTGCATTATTGGATTCACTTCCACCACTTGTAAATACTATCTCATCCGGTGAACAAGAAAGTAATTTAGCTACCTGGCTCCTTGCATGCTCAACAGCATTCTTTGCTGAAGCTCCTAAAGCATGACTGCTGGATGGATTTCCAAAACCTCCGTAAAGATAGGGAAGCATCGCATCTGCAACTTCTTTATCTATGGGAGTGGTGGCATTATAATCAAGATAAATCATTTTTCACTTTTCCTTTCTTATTTGTATATAAAACGAGTATACTCACTCATTTTATTTTTTCTTAAGCATATTTGAGGAAATTATAGCAATCAAACATTGGCTTCCTCCTTACCTCATATAAATTCTTATCTTATTAATAATTATACTAGGTAAACTTGTGTATATAAACATATATTCCATATTATTCTAATTACGCTATATAAAAAATTATTCTCCTTACAGTAAACCTTTCATAATTTAAAATGTTCACTATAAGGAGAAAATATCTTTTTATACTTTATTTATTATTACTATCCCACTATTAACGGTCCTACAAAGGACCAGATTATAACCCAGGCCCAAAGAGCTGCTGCGCCAATCCAGCATATCTTAAGCACAGCCTTCATATTAGTACTTCTGGCTATTCCCATCTGTCCCGCAAGATTTGCTGTTGGGTATACTGATCCTGTTATCCTAGTAGCTGCAAGTATCGCCGTTGCCCATATCTCTATAGGAAGATTAACCTCTCTTACAAGATCAATAAACATAGTATTAACAATGTTTATCTCTGCTACTGCAGCAGCTTCTATTCCAAAGCCTCCCACTAGTGAAGCAACAATAACTACTATGGCCTTACCGCCACCTGATACTAAAGTTGATAGAAGCTCACCTAAAGCAGTAAAGCCACCACCAAGGTTAATCATAGTAAACATTACCTCAAATAGTATAAATACCAGGAACATCCCCGTCATTTTAGATGCACCCTCTGTAAATGTATCTAGAGCTGAATCAATCTCCATTCTGCTGCTGAAGGTAATAACTAATGCCAAAATAAGCATTACAATTATTGCGTAGGTTGTTCCCTGTTCTGAATATATTCCGTACCCAACCAAAAGTATAAAGGTAATTATGAATAATAAAGTAGACCTTTTTTCCTCCTTAGTTATCACTACATTATTAATATCAATCATATCATCAGTAATCTCATATACCTCAATGCCCTTATTCTTCTTTTGATAACGAATAACACCAAAGAGGGTTGCTAAAATCCATACTAAACTAAAGGGTATCACAGCCCAAAGCATCAATTTTCCATAGGAAAGTCCTGTTACCTCCATAGTAGCTAAAGTAACCCCTGTAAGTGGTCCTACAATTAGCCCTACCTCTCCTGCAACTCTCAATAAGGAGGCTACGGTGGTGGGAGTGAGACCAACAGCTGCTACTACAGGTATAAGCACTGGTGCTATGACAGCATTACCACCAGCTAGGGTACCCAATAAACCACAGATAATTATTGAAGTAACAATTACTGCCAGCATCCCTTTTTTCTCACTGTTAACCCCTATTTTCTTAACAATCCAATATACAAGGGTATGGCTTATTTTAGCTCTATTCATTAGATAGCCAAGACCGCTTCCAAACATAATAATCAACCCTATGGTACCTAGGAAGGAACCAAGAGCAGTGGCAAACATTCCTGCCAGAGCTTGAAGGTTTTGTCCCAAAAGTATTGCTGCTACAATTATTCCTGCAGCTAAGCCTGCTAAATTTGATTTATTTCTAAAAACCATAATAAGATAAACTAATAAAGGTAATAATGCCCATAAAGAAGGACCAGAAATTATCGCCCATTTTCCTAATTCTAATTCCATAACCTACCTCCTAATCTAATTATCATTAATTTAAAAAAGCTAGTCCAAATACTTAATTCCCTTTATTCCTTTTATTCCAAGACCAGGATCTTCATTCAAGGTGATTTTATATTCATTAAAAATAGCTCCACCCTCTATAGGATCCACCTTGCAAAGAGCAGGCCCATCTAAATCCACCTTGGTAATAATACTTTTTGCAGCTGCTAGATGCACCGCTGCATTTACGCTTACTTTTGCCTCCAGCATACAGCCTATCATACACTCAACTCCATAAAGCTCTGCAATAGAACATATCTTTAGAGCATTATGAAGACCACCTGTCTTCATGAGCTTAATATTTATCAAATCAGCAGCTCTTTTTTGAAGGATATTTAAAGCATCCTTCGGAGAAAATACGCTTTCATCAGCAAGTACGGGCAGAGAAACATTATCAGTGACAAACTTTAAGCCATCAATATCGTGAGCTTCTACTGGCTGCTCCACAAATTCTATATCTAAGCCTTCCTCCTCCATTTTTCTTAAAGCCTTTACAGCCTCCTTAGGCTTCCAGCCCTGATTGGCATCTATTCTCAGCTTTACATCATAGCCCACTGCATCCCTTATGGCTTTCATTCTTCTTATATCCTCAGAGGAATCCTTCCCTACCTTAATCTTTAAGGTGTTAAAGCCTCTTTCGATAGCAGAGATACTATCCCTTGCCATCTCCTCAGGATCATTTACGCTAATGGTTATATCCGTTATAATTTCTTTGCTATAGCCTCCAAGAAGCTTGTACAAAGGAGCATTATAAAGCTGTCCATATAAGTCATAAAGAGCAATATCTACTGCTGCTTTAGCACTGGTGTTTTTTACAAGGGAATTTTCAAGGCTAAGCATCAACTCCTCAAAATTTTCAATTTCTTTTCCAATTAATTTTTTCTTTATGTGCTCGTTTATAGCTCCTATGACAGCACCCTTTGTATCACCAGTTATTACTCCCGTAGGAGGTGCTTCTCCATAGCCTATATTCCCTGTATCTGTATGAACTTCCACTATTATATCTTCTACACTGTCCACAGTTCTTAGTGCTGTCTTAAAGGGAGTTCGTAAGGGAACTGAAATCTCACCAATCCTAATATCCGTTATTTTCATATCTTTTCCAATCCTCCTTTATAATCACTTTTAGTACCTATTCTCCCTCCTTTAATTGATATATGTAGTAATTAAGGTAAAATAAAGCCCAATAAATGAACAAATCATCTACTGGGTCATACTTACATTTTTGACTTATTATACCGAGTTAAACAAAGTAATGCACTACTATATATAAAATATTATATATTAACAAGAAAAGTATATATAGTCATAAATTAATAATATTAACAATATTTTAACAATTTTAAAATAAACATACTCTCCTATTTTAATATATTTCTCTCGGTCAATAGTGATTTTTCAAATGATACACTGTTCAATTTTTTTTCACCAGTGTATCTTTTTTTCATAATTACCATAACCACTGTATCATAAGTGTATTTTAAATCAAATTAAACTTTCCATTAAAGTCAGTTAAATAGCCATCTATTAATTTCCCATATAATTGGCATAATAATTGCTGACAATATTAACATAATTGATATTATAGGAGGTTTGAAATGAAAAAGAAATTATTTTTAAGAACATTAGCATTGGCTTCTGTCTCCACGTTATTCTTGACTTCAATGATTCCTTCTAAGTCTTCCCTGGCTAATGAAGGTGATATGGTTCCGCTGTATAAATATAAAACTAACAGCCCAATATTGCTTCATGGTAATCAGGTTATGGTTCCTTCTGTTTATACCCCTAAAAAGACTGAGTTTAGAAGCACTTGGGTTTCAACGGTAAGCAATCTTGATTTCCCTTCAAGACCTGGGCTTTCTGTAGCAGAATTTAAAAGGGAATATCTAGACGTATTGGATACATTCTCAGCTTTAAACTTGAATGCCGTTACCTTTCAAGTAAGACCTATGAATGATGCCTTTTATGCATCAGACTTAAATCCTTGGTCTGTATTTTTAAGTGGAGAACAAGGAAAGCCCCTCACGGAAAATGACACAATATTTGATCCTCTTTCCTGGGCTATTGAAGAAACTCATAAGAGAAATATGGAATTTCATGCCTGGTTTAATCCTTATAGAGTAGCACAGGCCTTTGATTATAAGAAACCCACTGAGCAGGTATTAGAAGAGGAGCTTGCTAAGCTAGCCGATAAGAACTACGCAAAGCAGCATCCTGAATACCTACTTAGATTTGATAACAAGCTTATTCTAGACCCTGGAATACCGGAGGTTCAGAAATTTGTTAAGGACAGCGTAATGGAAGTAGTAAATAACTATGACATTGACGCAGTACATTTTGATGATTACTTCTATCCCTATAAAACCACTAGAGATGGAAAGCCTGTAGTTTTTGGTGATTTAGGAGAAGACCAAGAAACCTTCGAAAAATATGGACAAGCCTTTAAAGGAGATATTAAGGCCTGGAGAAGAAATAATATAGATACCTTAATAAGAGAGCTCAATGAAGAAATCAAGAACTCCAAGTCTTATGTTAAATTTGGTATAAGTCCCTTTGGTATATGGGGACATGAAGCTAACCACCCAGGTATAGGCTCTCACACTCCTATCACCTCCTCTGCAAGTTATGATGATATCTATGCAGACACAAGAAAATGGGTTAAAGAAGAATGGATAGACTATATAACACCCCAAATCTATTGGGCCTTTGGCACCGCTGCAGCACCTTATGCTGAGCTTGTAGATTGGTGGTCTGAGGTAGTTCAGGGAACCAATACCCATCTTTATATAGGCCATGCAAACTATAAGCACAATGATGCTTATTATGATACTGACTGGCAAAATGGACAGGAAATATTTAATCAGTTAAAATTCAACAATCTTTACCCTGAGGTACAGGGTAGTTCCTTCTTTAGCTTAAGACAGCTTAGACCTGAGACCTTACCTATATCTGGAGCAAATCCAGAACAAATTCAAGAGAAGAAGGCCTTAATTACTGGAGTTCGTGATACCTTAAGAGATGAATACTATAACACTAAAGCTTTAATGCCTTCCATGCCATGGCTGGATAATAAAGCTCCTAATGCTGTAGTTGGAATAAACACTAAGAAGCAGGATAATTCCATAACTATTTCCTGGAAGGACCTAGAGAAGAATGATTCAGCCTATTATGTTATCTATAGAGGAGAAGCAGATGGTCCTATGAAGAACCTAAACCTAGAAGATACTAAAAATATATTAACAACTATTAGAAGAACAGATAAGGGTACAGAATTCACCTTTGAGGATAACGCTGTAGAAACAGGTAAAAAATACGTTTATGCCATCACAGCAGTGGACAGGCTTCATAATGAAAGTGAAGCTAAATTTGCTAATGTACCATTGAACTAATGCTATAAAGTGAACCCTTTTATTAGACAAGATAGTCTAAGGAAAGGGTTCACTTCACTTTCTCATTCATTTATTTTACCATTTTGTAATTCATAAGAGAAACCCCTTTTTTCATTACAACATTTTCTTTCTCAATAATATAACCTTGCTTTTCAAAAAAAGGTTTAGAGGTTATAGAAGCATATGTTTCAAAGGAATAAACATCATTATCTCTTGCATTATTCTCAAGATGTTTTAGTAATGCAGTAGCAATGCCTTGCCCTTGAAACTCCTTATGAACAAATAGCCTATCAAGATATCCTGTTTTATCCATATCAGCAAAGCCAACAATTTTTTCATTAAGTTCCGCAACTAAGGTGTTATTATTTAAAAACGAACGATTCCATGCTTCTATATCTACATTTCCCGTTGCCCATACATCAAGCTGCTCTTTTGTATAATCCATAGCATTAATACAGTGTACTGTATCGTAAAAAAGCGTGGCTAATTCAACACAATCATCTGGCTTATACTCTCTAATTATCATAGTAGACTCCCTAAAAATACATTTTTTTATAGATATATCACTATATTAGGTCTAGAAAAATTTTCCATCAGGGCATCCAAAACCTTCTAATACTTGCGGAGTAACTTTTACGGTCTTTGGTATTTCAGCTAAATACTTTACTTGTATTCCAAGCAGGCTTGAAAATTCCTCATTGGTAGGGTATCTACCTGTTATCACAATTTCTCCATCTATAACAATTGCCGGTAGTTCATCAACTCCATTGATGTTGATAAATTCATTGATTGCTTTGTTATTCACAAATTCTTGTGGAGAGTTAGAGATATTAAACCTCTGCACATCAATGCCATTCTTCTTTAGTGTATTTAAAACAGTAGAAATTCTAAGAAGTTCAGGATCAATACCAACTCCGCAAAGTCCTGTTGAGCAGCACATCGCAGGTTCATAGATAAACATCTTTTTCATATAGAGCATCTCCTTAAATATTATTTGTTAACATTCTCTGGTTGTGAAATATTATTAATATGCATACTATATTTAATATGATTCACAGCAATGCTTTTCTCTTCTCAAATATTCTAGCCTGCAAAATTCATCACAGGCTGAACTAATGTTACTTGGGATTACTGTTATAATAATCAACAATAATATAAAAGAAACAAGCATTTTAAAGCCTCCTTTTCTTATTTTTTCATCCAATGGATTCTCTATAATTCATAGTGCTTCCGCAAGCTATTTATATGCTTTCACATGAGCACCTGCAAAAGCACCATCCAGCTCTTTTTCATCCATTTGGTTATATATATTTTCAAGTTTTTTTGATTCAGCTATGCTCCTAATGATTTCCTTTGTATAGATATTTACAGGAGTGATTTCTATACCTGTAAAGCCAACCTTTTTAAGAATTCTCTCATACTCATGGATGTTTAATGCTCCTGAGATACAGCCTACCCACATTTGAATATTTTCCCTTATTTCATCAGGAACAACTTTCAATTGAACAATATCTGCAATTGCAAGCCTGCCGCCTTCTTTAAGTACCCTATATGCTTCTCTCAGGGCATCTTCCTTGCTTTCACTTAAATTAATTACACAATTGGATGTAACAACATCAACTGTTCCATCTTCTAATGGAATATCCTCAATATATCCCTTGATAAATTCCACATTTTTTGCACCGCTTTTTTCCTTATTCCTATTGGCCAGATCAAGCATCTCATCGGTCATATCTAGTCCGTAAACTTTTCCACTTTCTCCCACAAACTTTGAAGAGATTAGTACGTCAATACCACCTCCACTACCTAAATCAAGAACAGATTCACCTTTTTGCAAATTTGCAAGAACCAGGGGATTGGCACAGCCTAAAGAAGCATTGATTGCCTCCTCTGGCAATCCTTCAACAAAATCTTTGGAGTATAAGATAGACTCTTTTACAGTGTCACCACAGCATGATGCACCGCCGCAACAGAAACTGGTTCCCTTCTCAGTTACCCTCTTGGCTATATCTCCATAATAGGTTTTAATTTCATCCTTAATGCTCTTTGCCATTTTAATACCCTCCTCATTTTATATTAAGTTATCTTCCATATTTAACAGCATGGATTGTCTTTTACCGCATCTATAAGAAGTTGCAAGCTTTCAAGTACTTGACTTCTTTTATCTTTAGGTATGGAACGAAATATACTTGTATAATATCCTTCCATACTTTCTTCAGTACTTTTATATACATCTACGCCCTTATCCGTCAGCTGAATGATTACATATCTTCTATTCTCAGCATCTAAATCCCTTATGACTAAGCCAGCCTCTACTAGATTGTTTATAGTCCTGCTCATTGTGCTTTTGTCCACTCCTAATAAATCAGCAAGATCAATTAATGAAATTCTTTTCTTCCTGCCAATTTCTACAATGGCATGACACTGTGTTATTGTGACACCACAGCAGGATGCATCAGTTTTCTCCAAAACGCCTAAGTTTCGTACTAG
>JAEXZL010000118.1 GCA_023451395.1 Bacillota bacterium
CATTATATGCATGAGGGTGTAGAAAAGGAGCTTTCACCAGAGCTGAAGGAGAAAATCAGGGCATGGGATTATGAAAATTCTCTTCTTGGATATAGTACCTATGCCTTTGCTTATAGAAACTTTAGATATAAGCCGGACAAGTGGGAGAAGCTAGCAAGTAACCTAGTGATGGCAGGTATAGTGGCCTTGGAAAATCCTATAAGGCCTCATATAACCGACTATGTGGAGGCATTAGAGAAAGATGGAGTATTTATATATTTATTTAGTGAAGAAAATCTCTTAGTAGCAAATAAGACTGGAAGAGACTTGAATATTTTGAGGGAAAAATTCCAGGCAGTTTCTGGAGTGGAGCTTACTTTTCTAGATCAGGAGGAGTTACTAAAAACTGCTAGAAATAGGAGAGTATACTCTAGAGCTTCAGTGGAGCAAAAGGCTAAAATAGTAAGACACCTTGAGGAGGATAATAGTAAAACAGCAGTAATGGGATCATCTTTAAAGGATATTCCAGCTTTGTTTTCTTGTTATTTTCCTATAGCAGCAGGGGAAAAGGCTACTGAAGCTATAGTTAAGAGGTCTGAAGTGTATTTAAAGGATGATTTCTTGAAAAAATTCATTTATCTAAGGTCTCAGGGGAGAGGGGACATCATTACTTTAAAGGAACTTAAGGAAATATATATTATTGCAGTTATTGTTGAGATGATATTAGTGTACTTTTTAAAGACTAATAATATATATCTTATAAATCTAGTGACAATGCCTCTTGTGGCTATTAGCCTTACCTTAAAAGACAGATCAGCACAAAAGAGGGACAATATATCTATAAGCAAAATAAGTATAATAATAAATTCTACTACTTTAACCCTTTTATCTGGTGTAAGCTATATTTTTACTTCTTTGGTGTTAGGAAGTCTTTATAAGGAAAGCTCAACATTTATACTAATGTCACTGCTTCTTCTATCATCACTTAACTACTCTAGAATTAGCCCCATAATAATAAAGGTTGTATATTTATCTTGCTTTATTTTAGGAATTGCAGTCACAACTTCTTATTTTTTGGATTTTCAGGGTTTAGCTGTTATCATTTTTAATCTTTTTATTCTTGTTTTCTTTGTTTCTCTTGAATTATTTAAGGAAAAGCGGCGAAAATAATAAGGAATACTTTTGGGTTATTTTTAGGTATTAAAGGAGGATAACCTTGGATAGACCTCTTGCTTATTATGCTGTGTATTTTTTTACTGGGTTACTGTCAGCATTACTTATTTTAGATAATTGCATTTTATTAGGAGCAGTCCTTGGGGGCTGCTTCTTGTTTATAGGCATATTTACCATTCCTAAAGGGCCCTTTATTCTAAGCAGTCTTTTGTTTTTCCTAGGAGCGCTAAACCTTTTTATATATTATAGACTTCCAGAGGATGCTGTAGGTAGTATAAGGCTCTTAGAAAAGAAATATGACTACTATATAGGTGAGTATAATAGTAGAAGATTTGCCATTAAAGGAAACTTTATAGAAGCAGATGATAATTTTTTAGAAAAAAATCTAGAAGGATATCTTATAAAAGGGAAAATTAGTTTTAAGGAGAACAGAGCTCTTTCTAAAGGGCTTCTTGGAGAGGGAGAAATAACCTCAGAAAGCGGAATGGAAGAGGATCTTATAACAAAAATAATACTTATAAGAGAGGAGATATACAATAGCTTTAAGGAAGCTTTAGGGGAAGAGAGAGCAGCGGTGGTATCCTCCTTATGCTTTGGAAATACACAGCATCTTGAGGATGATACAGTAAAAGAGCTTAATAATCTTGGAATACTTCATGTAATATCTGTTTCAGGGTTTCATGTTTTACTTATTTACAATATCTGCAAAAGGTTATTTAAAAGAGAAATAGCAATGATAATCACCTTGGCCTTTGTAATTTTTACAGGCGGTGAGGCTGCTACCTTAAGGGCATTCATTATGCTTGGGGTTTTATATTTAGGGGAAAGGTTTTATAAAAATTATGATTCTTTAAGTGCCTTATCAATGGCTGCCATAATCATACTGCTTTTCAAACCATATTTAGTAGCGGATATGGGGTTTTCCCTTTCCTGTCTTTCTACTTTAGGAATAATAATTTATAACAAAAAGATTGGTAGAGCTCTATATATGATACCTAAGTATTTAAGAAGTTCTCTGAGCATTACTTTAAGCTCACAGCTCATAGTATTTCCTTATGGTGCCCTGAGTATAGGAAGCTTCAGTCTGGGATTTATTTTTGGGAATCTCATGATAATACCCCTTTATACCAGTATAATTTATATTTCTCTCTTTTCACTGATCTTTGTAAAACTGCCTAAGCTTTTTTTCTTATTAAACAAGGGTACAAAGTTTCTTTTTAATGTTACCGACTCATGGCTCTACCTTCTCAGTCGTCTCGAGCTAAGGGAAATGGTAATAAAGAAAGAACTGGTAATTTTGTATACCTGCATTTTTATTACTCTTATGGTATATAGGAGATTTAAAGGAAGGGTGAAATATCTACCTCTTTTTATGGTTCTACCCATTATGTGTATAAATTATTATTTTTATCCTGTAATTAGCCTTTATGAGATGGGTAATAACAGATATATAAAGGTGTCCTATAAGAGAGATAACTATATTTTTACCTTAGATAAAGGAAGTAGTCTTAGAAAGAAGCTATCAAAAGAGCTACCAGAGGCAAATGTTATAAGTATAAAAGATGAGAGCTATGACCTTAGTATGAAGGGGATTAAGGTTAATCTCAAGACTTATGAAGGTAGTGATAAGGCTATTTCATTAAAAATAAGTGCAGCTAAAAATGGAGACAAAAGTCCTCTTTATGATATAATCAGTATGAAGAAAGACACATACTCTTATGAATATTACAGGATAAGAGAGCTTATATCCTATAGTACATTTAAAAGGGGTGTTTTGATCACTGACAGGAATGGGGGAATATCCTTTGTTAGACATGGAAAAATTAGTGATTAATATAGAAAAAAATAAATTCGATAATTGTTATATTTTTACTGGTTTAGATGAGCAGCTTATAAAAGAGCAAGTGAATGCAATAATAAATAAGGCTTTGGAACCGGATTTCTTAAATCTTAATATGATTAAGCTTGATGGTATGAAATTTTCTTCTGAAGCCTTTATTGACGCCTGTGAGACATTACCCTTTATGAGCAGTAAAAAAGTTATATTAGTTTATAGAGCAAACTTTTTAAAAGATGGTGGCGATGGCGAAGCAAAAAAAAATTATGAAAGCTGTAGGGAATATATTGAAAATACACCGGAACACTGTCTGTTGATATTTTATTATTTATTAGAGGATAAGAGGGAAAAGGTAAGTGGAAAGGTTAAGAAACTCGAAAAATCAGCTGTGGTAGTTAAGGCAGATAAGCTAAAAGGAGAAAAGCTTTATAGTAAAGTGGAAGAAAAGTTTTTGAAGCAGGGTAAAGAAATTAATAAAGTAGAACTAAAGTATTTTTGTGAAAATGTAGAGAATAATATGCATATAATCGATAGCGAAATCGATAAGCTTGTTAACTATACAGAAGGAAGGGGTATTACTCGCAGAGATATTGATGCGATGCTTCCTTATAAAAGTGAAAATGATATTTTTGACCTTGTAGACTTTATTGGAGATAAGAAATCTGAAAAGGCAATTGAACTTATGAATGAGCTTGTATATAAGGGCGAAAATTTACTTCTGATTCTATCGATGATTGAAAGACAGTTTAAGCTGCTTTTTAAAGTAAAGCTAAAAGGAGGAGCTAGACCTGAGGTGTTAGCCTCCGAGCTAAGACTTCCAACCTTCATTTGTGAGAAGCTTATAAGGCAAAGCCGTAAGTTTAAGCTAAAGCAACTTAAAGGCTGTATAGAGCTATGCATGAAAACAGAGAAAACACTTAAAAGCTCATCTTTAGATAAGAAGACAGAAATGGAGCTTATGATAATAGGTACGCTTATTGTTTAAGGATAAAGAAAAGATTTAGAAACAAGGAAAATTTAAGCAGAATATGCGTAAATTATTAATAGCTGATCCTAATTTAAGGATTAGCTATTAATTTGTTTTTCTGGAAAAATAACAGAAAAACCTTCCTTATTTCTAAATCTATATCTTATATAGTCATTATTATGCCATTGCATTTAACTTTGCAGCTAATCTTGACTTCTTTCTAGCAGCCATGTTCTTGTGAACTACACCTTTAGAAACAGCCATATCTAATGCCTTTACTGCTCCAGTAAATGTTGACTTTGCTTCTTCAGCGTTATTTGCATTAACGGAAGCTTCAAATTTCTTTATAGCAGTTTTTAGAGCTGATTTTATCATTCTATTTCTAAGAGTTTTTGCTTCAGTTACCTTAATTCTTTTTTGTGCTGATTTGATATTTGCCATTATTGTTTCACCCCCTTCAATTTAATAGGGTCAGCAGCTTTTGGGGAAATCTGCTTGCTAGTCGAATTTCAACAAGTGATATTATAGCATTAAAAAGTCTATTCTTCAAGTATATTTTAACAGTTGACAAGTGGACTTTCCTTAGTAAAGATAAAGTCAGATATATTTAACTAAGAATTTTCCTTTTGCTTTTATATAAATTTAAAGTGTTTCAAAATACAATTTAATTTTAACTTTATTCACTGTAGAATGCAATTATTAAACATAAAAGGGTATTAATATATAATTATATTATTTTCAGTTATGGACAATATATTAGAAGGATATTATTTATGCATAAGAGGAGTGACGCATATGTTTTCAGTTAGAACTGATCTTGCTGTTGAGCTTAAGGATATGTATAAGGAAAGGTATAAGCGAGAAGCAGAAGGAGTTGAGGCAGAAGAAAAGACATATCATGGTATTAAGGTTACTGCTGTAAGGGTCACTAATGAAGTAGGGGCTAAGGCTATGGGGAAGCCCCCAGGAAATTATATTACCTTAGATCTTCCAGAGCTTAATGAATTTGATGGAGATATAATGGATAAGGCTGCCCATATTTTAGCTGCGGAATTAAAGGAACTTCTAGATGTAGCTAAAGAACAATCAGTGCTTGTGGTAGGCCTTGGTAATATTGATGTTACACCGGATGCTTTAGGTCCAAAGGTCATATCAAAGCTTATGATCACAAGGCACCTTCTAACCATGATGCCGGAATCCATTGATGAAAGTATTAACTCCGTCTGTGCCATTGCACCGGGGGTTCTTGGAACTACTGGTATAGAGACAGTGGAAATTATTAAGGGCTTAGTAGAGAGAATCAAGCCTAGCCTTGTTATATGTATTGATGCTCTTGCTTCAAGAAAATTAGATAGAGTAAATAGAAGCATACAGATAGGTGACACTGGGATTGCACCAGGAGCCGGTGTGGGCAATAAGAGAAAAAAAATAAATAAGGAAACACTTGGTATTCCAGTTATAGCAATAGGTGTGCCTACTGTTGTAGATGCTGCTACTATAGCAAATGACACCTTGGATCTATTTGTAAAGGAAATGATAAATCATTCCACAGAGAATGGAGAGTTCTATAAAATGCTTATGGCTATAGATAAAAAAGATAGAGAAAGGATGATAAGAGAAATATTAAATCCTTATGTGGGCGATTTGATGGTTACCCCTAAGGATGTGGATGCTGTAATTGAAGGAATATCTAAGATAATATCAACGGGGATAAATTTATCATTACAACCGGCCTTTAATATAGAGGATATTAATAAATTCTTAAATTAATAATAATTTTTAGCCCTCCTACATATATTTTTTAAGTATAGGGGGGATATATTATGCCTTATGGTACTAAAGTTAATAAAAATCTTTACAAGAAGCTAGCAGTATTTATAATCATATCAGTTTTTTCTGTATTTCTTTTGGTAGCAGGTCTATTAAATACCATTATGAAGAGCACAGCTTCTAACAATATGCTTTATATTGAGGTTTTAAATTATACTTTACCAGTAGTAAAGGAAATTGCCTTTGATGCCTCGGATATGGCAGAGAGTGAGATGAATATAAAAGAAGTCTTTTTAACTTATTTTAAGCTTGAGGCAATGAATCCAATAAGGATATTAGCTAGAGAAAATGCTTTTTTTTCTTTAGCAAGGGAATATATTAATGAGGATAAGGAAATGGAATTAGCCTTAAATCCCTTTAGTCTAAAAGATATAGCAATATTTTTTAAACAGGAGGAACAAGAGCCTGAAGATTCTAAGGTGGATATCTATAATCCTGATATTAAGAAGACGCTAAATGAATCAGTACCAGAGGTGCTTATATATCATACTCATACCACTGAGTATTTTCAGCCAGCTACAGCATCAACACCCTTTGATGAAAATAATTCTGTAGTGGCAGTGGGCAAGGAAATATCCAGAGAACTTAGAGATAATTATGGAATATCTGTAATACATGACAGAACAATTCATAATACCCTTTACAATAATTCCTATACCCGTTCTGGTGAAACTTTAGATAAGTATATGGCAAAGTATAATAGCTTTAAAGTGATTATAGATCTTCACAGAGACGGTGGTCCTACAAAAAGCTCTGTAACCTGTACTGTAAATGGAGAGGAAGCTGCTAAGCTTATGTTTGTACTCTCAAAAAGCAGTCCAAATTATCAGGGGAATTTACAGGTAGCGGATTCTTTAAAGGGTATAATAGACAGAGAATTTCCTGGAGTAATGAGAGAACATAGACAATATAATAGAGGGAAGGCAAATTTTAATCAAAATAAAAGTCCTCAAGCGGCACTTATAGAGGTTGGCTCTGAGGTAACAGAAATAGAAGAAGCTATCCTATCGGCTAAAATTATTGCTAGAGCTATAGCTGAATACATTAATGGAAGTAATTAGTGAATAAAAATCAGATAAAAAGAGCATCCTTATAGATAGTATTTCTAGGGGGTGCTTTTTTGAATAAACGAATAATTAAAATACCCTTTGTTTTGGCGTTGGTTATTATAATTTGGGGAGTAGTAACGGTAAATATACGCTGGACAGCAGAAAATATTGAGATGGAACCACCGCTTAAAAATCAGATAGAGAAGCTTCAAGGTGAGGATATGAATCTAAAAAAATATGCAGTTGATAGATCTCCTATAAAGATATTTTATAAAAAAGAAGATAAAAGGGATTTAAGAATTAAGTTTCAGGAATATACCTTTATATTAAATGAGGAGTCCCTAGGGTCTTTTAAAAAATTTATTAAAGAGGGAATTGAAGGTGCAAATGAAAATATTGGAGAGGGCATAAAAAAATCAATTAGTAGAGTCTTAGAGGTCTTTGCTAAATAAGTACTATAATTATTGACAATTCCTTGGATTTATATGATATAATTTATCATGATTTATTAAATGGGGGTGAATTCTATTCTAGGAAAGTATTTCTGTAGAATGGGTATAACATATGCAAAGCGATAGACAAAAACATATCAGAAATTTCTCCATAGTAGCTCATATAGACCATGGGAAGTCTACCTTAGCAGATAGACTCCTGGAGACTACAGGTACTCTCACCCAAAGAGAAATGGAAGCTCAGGTTCTAGATAACATGGAGTTAGAGAAAGAAAGAGGAATTACCATTAAGTCTCAAGCCGCTAGACTGGTATATAGGAGAGAAAATGGAGAAGAGTATATCTTAAATCTTATAGATACTCCAGGTCATGTTGATTTTAACTATGAGGTATCCCGAAGTCTTGCTGCCTGCGAGGGGGCTGTTTTAGTAGTGGATGCTACTCAAGGAATACAGGCTCAGACCCTTGCAAACTGCTATCTGGCTTTAGATAATAATCTTGAAATAGTACCAGTTATAAATAAAATTGATTTAGCCAGTGCAAGACCTGAAGAGGTTAAACAGGAAATAGAGGATATAATAGGAATTGAAGCACAGGATGCTCCTTTGATATCTGCAAAGTCTGGTTTAAACATAATTGATGTTTTAGAGGCAATAGTGGAAAAGGTTCCTGCTCCAACTGGTGGGGAGGATGATCCCTTAAGAGCACTAATATTCGATTCATATTATGATAGCTACAAGGGTGTTGTGAGCTATGTAAGGATTATGGAAGGTAAGCTTAAGGTGGGAACTGCAATAAAGCTTATGGCTACTGGAAAAGAATATGAGGTTACAGAATGCGGGATTTTTACTCCAAACCTCTTCCCAATAGAAGAGCTTAGAGCTGGTGATGTGGGTTATGTTACCGCATCCATTAAAAATGTAAGTGATGCCAGAGTAGGAGACACTATAACAGAAAAAAGAAATCCTGCTACCGTGGCTCTTCCTGGATATAAAAAGGCTGTACCAATGGTTTTTTCTGGTATTTACCCAGTAGATGGAGCAAAGTATGAGGAACTTAAAGAAGCTATAGAAAAGCTTCAGATAAATGATGCTTCCCTATCTTTTGAGCCTGAAACATCTGTTGCATTAGGTTTTGGATTCAGGTGTGGTTTCCTTGGTCTTTTACATATGGAAATAATTCAAGAGAGAATTGAAAGGGAGTTTAACCTTGATATTATTACCACTGCTCCTTCTGTTATATATAAAATAACTAAGACTAATGGGGAATTAATAGAGCTTACAAATCCCACTAATATGCCGTCTCCAACAGAGATAGAATACATGGAGGAACCAGTGGTTAAGGCTTCAATAATAACTCCTACGGATTATGTTGGAGCTGTTATGGATCTTTGTCAGGGAAGACGAGGCATATTTAAGGATATGCAGTATATTGAGCAAACAAGGGCTGTTCTAAACTATGATATACCTTTAAATGAGATTATATATGACTTTTTTGATGCTTTAAAATCCAGAACTAGAGGTTATGCATCATTAGATTATGAGCTAAAAGGCTATAAAAAGAGTGAGCTAGTTAAGCTGGATATACTGCTTAATGGTGACCCAGTGGATGCTTTGTCAATGATAGTTCCTGAGGAAAGAGCTTATAGTCGAGGAAGAGGAATAGCAGAAAAGCTTAAGGAAATCATTCCAAGACAGCTCTTTGAAATACCAATTCAGGCAGCTATAGGAAATAAGGTAATTGCAAGAGAAACAGTAAAGGCACTTAGAAAGGATGTTTTGGCTAAATGCTATGGGGGAGACATATCCCGTAAAAGAAAGCTTTTAGAAAAGCAAAAGGAAGGTAAAAAGAGGATGAGGCAGATTGGCTCGGTGGAAATTCCTCAGGAAGCCTTTATGTCAGTGCTTAAAATAGATTAAATATGTAGGAGGTATAAGGATGAAGTCTGGGATAGAATCAAGGGAAGAAAACAAATCTCTATATATTCACATCCCTTTTTGCAAAAAGAAATGCTATTATTGTGACTTCCCATCCTTCTGCGGTAAAGATCATCTTACAAAAGCTTATATTGATGCTTTAAAAGAAGAGATAGATAAAAAAACCTCTGATTTTAACATAGCAACTATATTCATTGGTGGGGGTACTCCCACCTTTTTGAATTCTAAAGAGCTTTATGCTTTAGGTGAGGCTATAAAAAAGCTTAATATAACTGAGGATTGTGAATTTACTGTAGAATGTAATCCGGGAACACTAAATAGGGAAAAGCTTATTGCCTTAAGGGATATAGGAGTGAATCGCTTAAGCTTTGGACTCCAATCAACTCATGATTATCACTTAAAAAACATAGGCAGAATACACAGCTATGAAGAATTTTTAAGAAATTATGAACTTGCCAGAGAGCTTGGCTTTAACAATATAAATGTAGACCTTATCTTCGGACTACCTAAGGAAACCTTAAAGGAGTGGCAGGAGGATCTAATAGCTATTTCTATGCTTAGACCAGAGCATATATCTTGCTATAGCCTTATTATTGAAGAAGGCACTCCTTTTGAAAAAATGTACAACAATGGCATGCTTATTCTTCCCTCGGAAGAGGAGGAAAGAGATATGTATAGAGAATCAATAAGAATATTAGAGGACTATGGCTATCTTCAATATGAAATATCAAACTTTTCACTGCCAGGGATGGAATGCAGGCATAATCTTACCTATTGGGAGCTAAGAGACTATATAGCTTGTGGTACTGGAGCCCATGGGTATATAAATGGAGTTAGAGAGAAAAATACCCATTCCATTGAAGAGTATTTAGCTCTTATGAAGAAGGATGGACAACCTTCTGTTGAAATTCATAAAAATTCCATAGAGGATGATATTGAGGAATTTATCTTTATGGGTATGAGAAAAACAAAGGGTATTAGTGAAAAAGAGTTCTATAAAAGATTTGGTGTAGATTTGAAGGAGCTTTATAGAGATGTATTAATCAAGTATGAAAAAGAAAAACTAATAAAAAGAGAAGAGGGAAGGCTTTTTTTTACAAAGAAAGGGATAGAATTTTCTAATATTGTACTGGCAGATTTCCTTTTAGACAGGTAACGTAGAAAATAAAAGCTTTTGTGAGATTATGGGAGAGATATAAAGAAAAACCTTAATACATAAAGACTTTAAAGCTATTTGGCTTATAATCTTAAACTGTTTAAATTGACAAAGATTTTTATTCAAGTTATATTAAAAACGTAGTGATTAGCACTCACCTCTAACGAGTGCTAATAAATGAGGTGATGATATGGAAATTGATGATAGAAAAATTAAAATTCTACATGCTTTAATTAGAGACTATATCACTACCGGGGAACCGGTGGGCTCTAGAACTATTGCCAAAAAGTATGAATTAGGTATTAGCCCTGCTACTATTAGAAATGAAATGGCAGATTTAGAAGATATGGGATATATTGAGCAGCTTCACACCTCTTCAGGAAGAAAGCCATCAGATAAGGGCTACAGATTATATGTAGATAAGTTAATGACAATCAATAAGCCTCCAAAAGCTGAGGAGATTATGATTAAGGAATATCTTATAAATGCTGCCCTCTTTGAGGTGGATAAAATTCTTAAACAGGTGAGCACTTTACTTTCAGATCTTACAAAGCTAACTTGTATAGTTAAATCGCCATCTGTTAAAAAGAGCTCTGTTAAGGCTATTCAGCTCATAGGAATTGATAGAAATTCTGTGCTTATGGTTCTTATTACAGATTCGGGCCTCATAAAAAATAGTGTTATTAAGGTGGAAAAGGTTCCAAGCAGTGATCAGCTTCTTATTTTAAGCAATGTTCTACATGATAAGCTTAAAGGCTTAACCTGTGAAGAGATAAATCTGTCTATAATTAATAATCTTAAAAAGTATACTGAAGGCTTTGATGAGTTCTTTAATCAGATTCTTACAGTTCTATATGAGAACTTAAGCCATGAAGATACAGCAGAGCTATATATGGAGGGCACCACTAACATCTTTAATTATCCTGAGTATAATGATATATCAAAGGCAAAGGATTTTCTTTCCCTTGTATATAATAGAGATAATATGGCCTCACTTCTAAATATCAGAGATGATATTTCAGTAAAAATAGGAACAGAGAACTTTATAGAAGAGGCTAAGGATATTAGTTTTATATCTGCGGTATATCGAATGGGAGATAAACCTCTTGGCACCTTTGGCCTTATAGGACCTACCAGAATTGATTACTCTAGAGTTATCGGTATAATGCTTGAGGTAACAAATGAATTAAATACATTGCTAAAAGGTGGTATGGATAATAAGTAGCCTATCACAAAAAAATAGAGATGAGGTGTTATGAATACTATGGAGGAAACTAGCAAGGATAAGATTAATATGGAAGAAACAGAGGAAGTTTTAAAAGATGAAGGCATGGATGCTGTAGAAGGGGAAGCTTGGCAGCAGGAAGAAGTTCTTGAGGATAAAGAATTCGAAGAACTAAAAGATGAAGAAAATTCTTCAATATTTAAAAATAGGAGTCATAAAAAGGAAATATCTAAGCTCAATTCTGAAGTGAAAAAACTAACTTCTGAAGTAGACACATTAAAAGATAGATTACTTAGACTTAATGCAGAATATGATAACTACAGAAAAAGAACAGTTAAAGAAAAAGAAGGAATTTATTCCGATGCAGTATTAGATGTGTTAAAAGGAATGCTTCCTGTTTTAGATAACCTTGAAAGAGCAGCAATTACAGAAGGATGCGTAGAGGATATTAAAACAGGAATAGATTTAACTATAAGACAATTTTATAGTGCTTTTGAAAAGATAGGTGTTGAAGAGATATCTACAGAAGAAGGCTTTGATCCTAATTTTCATGAAGCGGTTATGCATATTGAAGACCCAAATCTTCCGAAAAACTCAGTTGCTGAGGTGTTTCAGAAGGGATATAAAAAGGGCTCTAAGATTATAAGACATAGTATTGTGAAAGTGGCAAATTAATTTATTATTTAGGAGGAAACGTATATGTCAAAAGTAATTGGTATTGACTTAGGAACAACAAATTCATGTGTTGCAGTAATGGAGGGTGGAGATCCAGTAGTTATAGCAAACTCCGAGGGAGCAAGAACTACTCCTTCAGTAGTATCATTTCAAGCTAACGGTGAAAGGTTAGTAGGTCAGGTTGCAAAAAGGCAGGCTATAACAAACCCTGATAAAACTATACTTTCTATAAAGAGACATATGGGAACAAACCATAAAACTACAATTGATGGAAAGGACTATACACCACAGGAAATATCAGCAATGATACTTCAAAAAATCAAAGCTGATGCAGAGGCTTACTTAGGAGAAAAAGTTACTCAGGCAGTTATAACCGTTCCTGCTTACTTTAATGATAGCGAAAGGCAAGCTACTAAGGATGCAGGTAAGATAGCTGGCTTAGAAGTACTTAGAATAATAAATGAGCCTACAGCAGCATCTTTAGCATATGGTATTGATAAAACCGATAGCAATCATAAAATATTGGTTTATGACTTAGGTGGAGGTACTTTTGATGTATCCATATTAGAGCTTGGCGATGGGGTCTTTGAAGTTAAATCCACTAATGGTGACACTCATCTTGGTGGAGATGATTTTGATGAAAAGATAATGAACTATATTGCTGATGATTTTAAGAAGCAGTATGGAATAGATTTAAGACAGGATAAGATGGCACTTCAGAGATTAAAGGAAGCAGCTGAGAAGGCAAAGATCGAACTATCCTCCTCTACTCAGACTATGATCAATCTTCCTTTCATCACAGCAGATGCTACTGGTCCTAAGCATGTGGATATGACATTGACAAGGGCAAAGTTTAACGAACTTACCCATGATTTAGTAGATAGAACAATAGAGCCAATGAGAAAGGCACTTAATGATGCTGGTCTTTCAATGAATGAGGTAGATAAGGTTGTACTAGTAGGTGGTTCAACAAGAATTCCTGCGGTACAAGAGGCTGTAAAGAACTTTACTGGTAAGGAACCTTCAAAGGGAGTTAATCCTGATGAATGTGTAGCTATTGGTGCTGCTATCCAGGCTGGAGTTCTCACTGGTGAAGTTAAGGATATACTTCTTCTTGATGTTACACCTTTAACTTTAGGTATTGAAACTCTTGGAGGAATAGCTACTAATCTAATTGAAAGAAATACAACTATACCAACAAGAAAAAGCCAGATATTCTCCACAGCTGCTGACGGCCAAACTTCTGTTGAAATCCATGTAGTTCAAGGTGAGAGACAGATGGCTGCTGATAACAAGACTTTAGGAAGATTTACGTTATCAGGAATTGCACCTGCTCCAAGAGGAATTCCTCAGATAGAAGTTACCTTTGATATCGATGCAAATGGTATAGTTAATGTATCAGCAAAGGATAAGGGAACTGGTAAGGAAGCTAACATTACAATTACTGCTTCAACTAATCTTAGTGATGATGAAATAGATAAGGCAGTTAAGGAAGCAGAGAGATTTGCTGAAGAAGATAAGAAGAGAAAAGAGTCTATAGAGATAAAGAACAATGCTGATCAGATGGTATATCAAAGCGAAAAGACTCTTAACGAGCTTGGTGATAAGGTATCCCCAGAAGATAAGGCAAAAATCGAAGAGAAGATAGAAGCTGTTAAGAAGATTAAGGATGGAGAGGACCTTGAAGCAATAAAGAAGGCTACAGAAGAGCTTACTCAAGAGTTCTATGCAGTATCATCTAAGATGTATCAAGACGCAAACCCAAATGGAGAAGGATTTGATCCAAATAACTTCGATCCTAATAATATGGGTGGAAATCAAGGACCTCAGGATGATAATGTAGTTGATGCTGATTTTAAGGTGGATGAAGATAATTAATATTTGAGGATAAAAGATACTTCTGATATAATAAAGCAGGGGAAGGCAAAGGTCGTCTTCCCCTTTTTACAGTAAATTTGTAGGTGGTGAAAATTGGATGGCAAATAAAGACTATTATAGTATCCTTGGTCTAGAAAAAGGTGCCAGCGATGAAGATATAAAAAAAGCTTTTAGAAAGCAAGCTATTAAATACCATCCTGATAAGAATCCAGGAGATAAGGAAGCAGAGGAAAAATTTAAGGAATTAAACGAAGCCTATCAAATATTAAGCGATCCACAAAAGAAAGCTCAATATGACCAGTATGGAACCGTGGATTTTGACGGTAATGGCTTTGGAGGAGGCTTTGATTTTTCAGATTTAGGTGGCTTTGGAGACATCTTTGAAACCTTTTTTGGGGGCGGTGCCGGTGGTGGCAGAAGAAGAAATGGTCCTGAAAGAGGCTCTGATATAGAAGTTAACCTTAATTTATCCTTTGAAGAAGCAGTTTTTGGTGCTGAAAAAGAGATACATGTTACAAGAAATGAAGGCTGTGACACCTGTAGGGGAACAGGAGCTAAGCCTGGCACCAGTGCTAGAACTTGTGATAAGTGTAATGGCTCTGGTCAAGTTAGAGTACAGAGAAATACTCCTTTAGGAAGTTTTGTTTCCACATCTTCCTGTGATAAGTGTGGTGGTAAGGGTAAGATAATAGATCATCCATGCCCTACCTGTCATGGAAGAGGGAAAGAGAGAAAACAAAGAAAAATCAAAGTGAACATTCCAGCAGGTGTAGATAGCGGAAATATTATACCTTTAAGAGGACAGGGGGAACATGGAAACAATGGAGGCCCTCCAGGAGATTTATATGTAAGAATCACAGTAGCTTCTTCTAAGATTTTTAAGAGAAAAGGCTTTGATATTTATATAGATTCTCATATCTCAATGGCAAAAGCAGCATTGGGAACAGAAATTACTGTTCCTACTGTAGATGGTGATGTTAAGTATACTGTTCCTTCAGGAACTCAATCCGGTACTCTTTTTAGGCTTAGAGGCAAGGGTGTACCAAGGGTTAATTCCAGTGGACGTGGAGATCAATATGTAAATATAATAGTTGATATTCCTAAGAACTTGAATGAGAAACAGAAAGAGGCACTTCGTCTCTTTATGGAGGCTTCCGGTGAAAAGGAAGAGGACATTAAAGAAGATAAGACCCATAGAGATAAAAAGGGCAAAAAAGGATTTATGGATAAGATTTTTGGAGATTAAAGAGGCGATATATTGCCTCTTTTTTTGTAAAAGTGTAATATACTATTAGAAATTCTACATTGGAAGGATGAAAATAGATGCAGGGAAAATGGATTGAGATGCAGGTAATCACCAAGAGCGAGGCTTTAGAGCCGGTATCAGGTATATTTTATGGAATGAATGTAAATGGAGTTGCTATAGAAGATCCTAGGGACATATTAGATAGAGAACAAGGCCCATTGACCTGGGATTTTGCAGATATTAATATCTTAGAACATAAAGGAATTGCTGCTGTGGTAAAGGCTTATTTCAGTGCAGATGAGAAGGAAGAAGAAATTATAGCCTATGTTAAGGAGAAGCTTAAGGCTATAAAAGATGAGGGAATTGACATCGGCGAAGGTAAAGTACTATCTACAGTGGTAAAGGAAGAGGATTGGGCAAATAATTGGAAAAAATATTATAAGCCAACTAAGATAGGCAAAAGCATCGTTGTAAAGCCTGTATGGGAGGATTACAGCCCTAAGGCTTCAGAGCTGGTAATAACTTTAGATCCAGGTATGGCTTTTGGTACCGGTACTCATGAAACTACCAGAATGTGTGTAGAGGCCTTAGAAAACTTCCTTAAGGCAGATAATATTGTATATGACATAGGAACTGGGTCGGGAATTCTTGCAATAGCTGCTGCAAAGCTTGGAGCAAAAGAGGTATTAGCAGTTGATTTAGACCCTGTGGCTGTAGATTCTGCAAAGGAGAACCTTCAATATAATAACTTAAGCAATATAAGCGTTATAGAAGGAAATCTATTAGATGTGGTTGATGGTAAAGCTGACATTATTGTAGCAAATATTATTGCTGAAGTAATCTGTATACTTATTGAGGATGTTAAAAAAGTTATGAAGGAAAAGGGACTATTTATTACCTCAGGAATTATACATGAAAGAGCTTCTATGGTTATTGAAAAGCTAGAAGCTAGCGGCTTTGAGATTGTAGAGATAAACAAGGATGGCGAGTGGGAATGCATTATCGCCAGGTTAAAATAAAGAAGGAGGAGAGAGCTATGCATAAGTTTTTTACTCCAAAAAATCTCTTTTATGATGATTATGCTCTCATTGAAGGGGATGATGTTAAACATATTTATAAGGTCCTAAGACTTGCCGTTGGCGAAAAAGTATCAATAAACAACCTTAAAGGCGAGGAATTTTTAGGGGAGATAGAGGATATAAATAAGCTTCAAGTTAAGGTTAAAATAATAAATAGATTAGAGATTAATAATGAAAGTCTTATAAAGCTTCATCTTTATCAGGGCCTTCCTAAAGCGGGAAAGATGGATTTAATAGTACAAAAGGCTACAGAGCTTGGAATTACATCAATAAGGCCTGTTATAACCTCTAGAGTGGATGTAGTGATAAAGGGTGAATTTAAAAAGCTCGATAGACTTCAAAGGATAATACTAGAAGCTTGTAAACAAAGCAAGAGAAGTATAATACCTGAGGTGAAGGAGCCAATGGATTTCAATTCAATGCTTCAGGAGCTTGAATTATATGATAGTGTTATTGTCCCCTATGAAAATGCCTGTGGATATGGTTTAAAAGCTTTTATTAAGGGAAATGAAAATAAATCTATAAAAAATATTGCAATTGTTGTGGGGCCAGAGGGTGGTTTTGAGGAAGAGGAAATCAATGGCCTTAGAGAAAAAGGAGCTGAAATAATCACTTTGGGACCAAGAATTTTAAGAACAGAAACAGCAGGTTTCATTTTAGCTGCACTTTTACAGTATGAGCTTGGTGATATAGGGGGTGAAGCATAATGAAAGTTGCATT
>JAEXZL010000124.1 GCA_023451395.1 Bacillota bacterium
TAGAAAGGGTTATATCCTTGAGGGTGATTACAGCTATATCTTCTCCAGGTACGATAAGCTTGTCTTCATTACCAGGAGAAAAGGGATGCATTTTCCTATAGTTACTTATAATTTCACCTTCAGCGGATACTAAGGTATAGGAATTGAAATAGCCTAAAGAGCTTTTTTCAACGGCACCAAAGCCAATATTAATGGAATTTTTTATGGCAGCAGCTTTGAAGAACTGTAATGCCTCCTCATAGCTTATAGAGTAAAATGCTCTATGAATATCTGAAGTAAAGCCCGTAAGAGTCATTTCAGGAAAGAAAACTATGGTGCAGGATTTATCCTTAGCTCTTTCTATAAGATTTAAGCAGGACCTTTTATTTGCCTCTACATTAAACCATTCCACAGAAATTTGTCCAAGACCTATTTTCATAACCCTCAATCCCTTCTAAAAGTTTATATTTATTTTATCATATATGATAAATGTAAACTAACATAATTAATTTACATATATTAACAAAATGTGATGAATTATTAAAATTAATCATATATTAATATTACGTTCAAGTTGTATAAAAAATATTAGTTTATAATCAAATAAAGGTGTAAAAGTATTTGTATATTCCCAATATACAAACAAATTTAAAAGGGGTGAGAGGATGAAAGCGTCAGAATTTTTAAATTATATGAATTGGGTGGTTGTTGGTGATGTTTTAAACAAGGAAAAGTATGCCTATAGAATATTAGCTGAGCTTCAGAGCAATGGTTACAATGCTAAGGGAGTTAATCCCAGGGTAACCACTGGAGAGGTATATGAGAAGCTAAAGGATGTTCCCTATGATATTGAGATTCTTGACCTCTGTATAAATCCTAAAGCAGGACTTGAGATAGTTAAGGAGGCTAAGGAGCAGGGAGTTAAAAATATCTTAATTCAGCCTGGAGCTGAAAGTGAGGAAATACTAAGCTATTGCAGAGAACAAAACATCAATGCAATAGAGGGCTGTGCTTTAGTGGAAATGAGAAACAAAAAAGAAAAGGAAAAATAATATATACACAAAGGGGCTATGGATTAACTGAAGGTTCATAGCCTTTTAATTTATGTATTCCTAATATAATAAAGAAATATATATAGCTTCCAAAATATATATAGCTAGTCCTTAAATACCTTAGAAAAATTCAGAAAAATTAAGCTATATAGGGATATATAAGCAAGAAAGGCCCATATTCATTATCATAAAAGATTTTTTAAAAAAGTTGTTGACTTAGCTTGTTATTTTGTGTATTATAATCTATGTCGGGTCGCCAAGACGACTTGATTAATAAGGCCCCTTGGTCAAGCGGTTAAGACACCACCCTTTCACGGTGGTAACAGGAGTTCGATTCTCCTAGGGGTCACCATTTATTTTGGGAGCATAGCTCAGCTGGGAGAGCATCTGCCTTACAAGCAGAGGGTCACAGGTTCGATCCCTGTTGTTCCCACCATATATGGCTCAGTAGCTCAGTTGGTTAGAGTGCCGGCCTGTCACGCCGGAGGTCGAGGGTTCGAGCCCCTTCTGAGTCGCCATAATTGCTGGCATGGCTCAACGGTAGAGCAGCTGACTTGTAATCAGCAGGTTGTAGGTTCGATTCCTATTGCCAGCTCCAAGAAAAATCTCTTGAATTAGTTCAAGAGATTTTTTTTTGTTTTTATCTTATGAATATTCTATGTTAGATTATATTGTTGATATTGATATATAAAACAGGCTAATTAGTAATTAGCCTGTTATTTCATAGCTTATAAAACCTAGGGTGTACTTTTTTTACTGTATTTTAAAATCAAGTCTGCCATAAGTGTTCCAATTAAAGATATACCTGTATAGACAAAGCACCAAATTAGAAAAGTAGAATTGAATATAGTATATGTTGCAATCAAATATACTATAAAAACAATACCCAAAATTATTATTTTTTTCTTCATTAATAGCTGTAAAAATAAAGATACTATAAAAGTTAGAGTTGGTAAGACAATCAAAATCATTCCAAAGGGATTTTCATTAATGCTAAAAAAAGACATATTTATTCTCCAACCTCTCATAATTATTCAAGAAGCATACATATCATTATTATTATCTAACATAGAGTATAATAAGGGGACTACCCTTCCTGCTCCCAGGACTTCCAAATCTCGGGCTCATAGCCAACAGTAGCTTTTTTACCGTTTCTTACAATAGGAGTTCTTAAAAGCAGAGGATTTTTTAGAAGTATTTCTTCCTTAACACTATTATTAATTATTTTTTTTAGATTAGAAGCTTCATAATCCTTAGCCTTTTCATTAATTAGTGCCTTTACTCCTCCTACAGCTATTCTTACACTTTCTAATTCTCTTTTGCTCAGTCCTTTTTCTGCCAGGTCTATATATTGGAATTTGATTTTTCTCTCCTTAAAGTATCTCTCTGCCTTTTTTGTATCAAAACATTTTTTAACACCAAAAATTTGTATGTTCATAATATCACTCCTTTTGCACACTTGCTTTTATAATATTAGCATTTTTAAATAACCCAAGCAAAAAGATATATATGCTCTTACTTAGTAAAAATGCCCCGGGAATATTTCCTGGGGCATAAAATAATCCTATCTACCCATTTTAGATAGATTAATTTTAACTCTTATATCATTAGAATAGAACTTAAAAATAGTGAAATTACCATAGAGCCTAGAAGACAACCTTTCCGTATAATTCTTAGATAGCTGTGCCAGAGCAAGATTTGTAGAAATAATCATCTTCTTTTTCTTTAAAAGCTTTAGGTTTAAGAAATTGAATAATTCCGTTACGTAATAATCACTTATAAGCTCTGCTCCTAAATCATCAATTATTAGCAAATCACAATTTACGAGTAAATCCTCTAATTCGCTGTTAGAATTAAAACGTATATCTTTTAGATTCTTCATAAGATCTTCAGAGGTTCTGTATACTACAAGGTTTCCCTTATCTAAAAGCTCCTTTGCAATGCAGTAGCTTAAAAAGGTCTTTCCAGTTCCTGAGTTGCCATAAAACATAAGATTATCATGGTGATTATTAAAATTAGGAATATAATCCCCCTGTATTCTTTCTAAGGTGTTTTCCATATTCTTTCTGGGAGAGTACTTTTCTTCACCAATCCTATGAGTTTCATAAAAATCCAAACGGAAGGTATTGAAGTTATTTTCTCTTACTATATCCTGAAGCTCAGAGTTTTTATAATAGAGACTTACCTGCTTTTCTTTGTAGCAGCGGCACTTATCCGTTCCAATATAACCTGTATCCTGACATTTTGAGCAGCGATAGTGTAGATTAAGATATTCTGTATCATATCCGCAGGATACCAGAAGCTCGTATTTCTTTGCTCTAAGATCTGTTATTTTATTTTTAAGAGATGAAACAGCTGCATCTACGTCTGTTTTATTTTTAAGAAAGCATATAGATAGCTCAATGCTTAATTTGGCTATCTGTCTATCAAGGTCCATTATTTCCGGATGCTTTTCTTCAATCTCTTCTTTTCTTCTTTGAAGAGCTAATCTTTCCTCGTCTCTTATTGCTTCATAATGCTTCATTATTTCGCTGTGATATCCGTGTATCATCATTCATCCCATCCTAATAATTTCTTTTCCAGACTATCGTAGTCATAAACCCTCTGTTCAAAGTTGTTGAATTTAAGGTCATTTTTTATATTTGGAGCAATCTTTTTCTTTGAGGAGGAGTCCTTTTTGTTTTTGTTATCTTTAAGAGCAATATCCTCAAGAGTTACTATATTATCCTTATACCAACTGTTTAAAATACCATCGATATATTTAAAGTCTGCCCTGCTTAGTCGTTCAAAGCATATGTCACAAGCCTTTGTTATAACCTCTAAGGAAAAATTGTATGTAGTCAGCCATTTATCAAGCATTTCCTCCTGAGGTTTCATAATATCGGTGTTCTTTATACCAAGATAGGTAAGTACCTTTCTGATATTCACCCATTTATCTTCATTTTTCTTTATATACTGCTGAGCTTCTTCTATTGTTTTTATCTTAGACTCATGCCAGGATATAGCCACCTTCTCAATATATCTTGTATCGCTCTTTCCTTTAGAAACACAATATTCCACCAATAGGAGTATAAGCTCATAGGAGAAGTTAAAGTCCTTTTCCCAGCTTAAATAGGATTGCATTTCCTTAGGAGATAGAGG
>JAEXZL010000131.1 GCA_023451395.1 Bacillota bacterium
GAGTAAATTGCTCCGTGCATTAGTTTATATTAAATTATTTCTTTCTAATAATATTAATAGTGAGCCTTGGATTATCATAAATAAGTTCTGCCTCATCAGTCATCATACCCACAAGGTTCAGCTCAATTTCATCATCACTTTCACCGCTTAGCTGCCAATAGTAGCTTTCCAGCTCATGCTGCCTGGGTACTTTTAGATAGGCCTTAGCTTGATCTATAAGCTTTTGAGGAAGATCCTTAGCTTCAGTGCTGATGCTCATCACTATCCTATCAGCCTCATCCTTTAGCTTCATATCCAGGTCTGTGGCACCGCTGCTCATACAAAAGATTATAAGCTCATTTAATATTTTCAAATTAACATGATCAACCTTTTTTGTTAAATGCTTATTTTTCACTGGTATCTCCTTTCTTAAAGGCACTTATTATAGGAACTAATATAAGGGCTACAAAGCCAGCTGCAAAGCCATTATTATATAAATTCATGCCCCCATGGACATAGCCTGTGTTCATAACCACTGCTACATGCAGAAAGCCTGTTAGCATACCTATTGGCCAGCCAAATTGGCCTGCAATAGGTGCTAATGCTGTACTAAAAAGTATGGCTAGGAGCATGCTTGGAGAATTTATATCCCAAAGGTGAAGAAATACTGTTAAGGAGGCGCCAAGCATTATAGGAAGTACATTATATATATGTTTGCCAAAGGCACCAAAGCCTACAATAGTAAGAATGCCGCTTATGGTAGGTCCATTTAGATCTCCTCCGATTAAGAGTATATAGGCTGTAGAAAAAATACCTAAAATGCCCATATTAATATACGCTGCATTTTCATAAAGAAGATAATAATCACTTATTAGCTTTCCTGTATGTCCAAATATATTTAATACATTTTTAAAGCTATTATTATTCTTTATAAAACCATAGATTATAAAAAAAGTAAATAGAAGGAATAGAAGTATGGAGAAAAACAGGTTGTTCCCTGTACTCCAAAGAAAGCGTTTTTCAAAATCAATTCCAATCATTCTATAGACAGACATTAAAACCATGGCCAGTAGTCCACCAGAAAAGCCAAGGTTATATAGATTATAACCATGATGGATATTTACAGTACTAGCAGCTAAAGGTGGCAATATAAAACCTATAAGGACCCCTACGCTAACGCCTATAATAACTGAAATTCCCTGAGGAAAGATACCTTGAAAGGCCAGCTGACTTACTGTAGGTGCTAAGGTAGTTCCAAGTACTGAAATAAGAATATAATTAATAAAGGGTTCTTTCCTATATTTTGAATAAAGCCAAACGCCACCGATTATAGGCCAGATATTGAAGATGTTTTTACCAAAGAAGGAAAAGCCGGCTATGAGCCAAAAGGACATTATAGTGGAGCCGTTAGGCTTAATGCCTGATAGCATATACATAAAAACTATCATAAGCGAGATAAGCCCTGAATTTACAAGAGTAGGACCAAGACCTGCAAGCTCAACATAGTCAGTTATTAGTATATCGGAATTAAAAATAATTGCTTTTGCTCCATTATATAGTTCTGCAGGACTGCTTACTGAGAAGCCGATAATTATAAATAAAATAAATATAATACTGTGAACTCTGTAAGCAGGATAGAAACGTCTTTTCATATATTTCCCCTTTCATTTTTTATATATAAATATGGTATATTATAATAGTAAGAAAAAACAACAGAAATTATATTATTTTATAAATATTTCATAGAGGATATTGTAATAAATGTTATAATTAGTTATAAAACTAAAATATATCGTAAAATATAAATTTGACAGAAGGGGGTTTTTGTATGGAAGAAAAAAAGGTGAAGTCAGTAAAATATGTTCCTGAAATTAAAGGAACTCTAAGAAATCATATGATAGAAGTTCCGTCAGTAATAAGAAATGCCAGTGGAATAAAAATTTTTGGTAAGAGGCTTAAATCATTTTTATTTACAACTGATGTAGCAATAATAAAAAATACCAACGCAGATGCCATTATTGCAGTATATCCCTTTACCCCCCAGCCGGTAATTACTGAAGCTTTAGTTATGGCTGCTGATGTACCAGTTTTCTGTGGAGTAGGCGGAGGAATAACCACAGGAAAAAGAGTGATTAATCTAGCTCTAGATGCAGAATTTAAGGGCGCTCTTGGGGTAGTAGTTAATAACCCTACGCCTAATGAAGTTATAAGAAAGATGAGAGAGGGAATAGATATTCCAATAATTGTTACTGTAGTATCAGAATGTGAGGATATTCCTTCAAGGATAGAAGCGGGAGCAACAATATTTAATGTTTCCGGTGCTAAAAATACTGCAAAAATTGTTAGGAAAATCAGAAGCCAATATCCTGAGTTCCCCATAATAGCTACTGGAGGGCCTACAGAGGAAAGCATACTTGAAACAATAGAAGCAGGAGCAAATGCAATAACCTATACACCACCGTCTATCGGTGAGATTTTTAGCACTATTATGAATAAGTATAGGGGTAAATTTGAGGAGGAAGCAAATGACCAAAGATAAAAGTAAGAACTGCGATTATTGTCCAGAGTACAATAAGAGCTGTGACGGAAAGGCTGAGGACTGTCTCTGCAGAAAATGTCCTAGAAATTTTGGACAGTGTCAATGTGTTAAATATTGTAGGGAAACAGAATCAGTACTATATATATAATAGGATTACCAATAAAAGGAGGTTGTCATATGAAAAGTGTACAGGAAGCCTTAAAGGAAATGAAAGGTATAAACAGAAAAATCGAGCATCTTATGAGTGCTAGTGGACTTATTCAGTGGGATATGAGAACGGGAGCACCTAAAAAGGCAATAGCAGATAAGGGAGAGCAATTAGCCTTTTTAGCTGGAGAAATTTATAAGCTTCAGACTTCTGATACCATGAAGGAACTAATAGATCTATTAGATGGACAAGAAGACCTTTCTGATATTGATAGGGCTATGGTAAGAGAGAACAAAAAGACCTATGATTTAACTAAAAAGGTTCCAGAGGAAAGAATGACTGCTTATGTTCAGGCTGTTTCTGACTCAGAGGCTGCTTGGGAGGAAGCTAAGGACAAGAATGATTATGCAACCTTTAAGCCTCATCTTAAAAAGGTTATAGATTTCCAGAAGGAGCTTGTGGAGTATTATGGATATGAAGGCAATAAGTATAATACTATGCTGGATATCTATGAACCGGGAATTACAGTGGAAAAGCTCGACAAGATATTCTCAGAGCTTAGAGATGCTATAGTGGAGCTTTTAAACAAGATTAAAGACAGCGGAGTAAAAATTGATAATAGCTTCTTTAAAAAGACCTTTCCAAAGGAGGCCCAGGAGGATTTTTCACTCTTTGTTTTAAATAAGATGGGTTATGACTTTGATGCAGGTCGCCTAGATGAAAGTGTCCATCCTTTTACCACTAATTTTGGAAATAAGGATGTTAGGATAACTACTAAATATCTTGAGAATGAATTTACCAGCGCCTTATTTAGTACTATACATGAAGGCGGCCATGGTATATATGAGCAGGATATACCAGATGAGTTAAAAGGTACAGGCCTTGCTGGAGGAGTATCCATGGGTATCCATGAATCTCAGTCAAGATTTTATGAGAATATCTTAGCAAGAAGCAGGGAGTTCTGGACATACTTCTATCCGGAAGCTAAAAAGCGTTTTAAAGTTTTTGAAGAGGTAAGTTTTGAAGATTTTTATAGAGGAATAAATACTGTAGAGCCATCCCTCATAAGAATTGAAGCAGATGAGCTTACCTACAGCCTTCATATAATTATAAGATATGAACTTGAAAAAGCCGTTATCAATAATGAAATAACCATTGAAGAGCTTCCAGAGGCATGGAAGAATAAATACAAGGAATATCTTGGAGTGGAACCGCAGACTTATGCTGAAGGACTTATGCAGGATACTCATTGGGCTTCAGGACTTTTAGGCTACTTCCCAAGCTATGCTTTAGGAAACCTATATGGAGCACAGTTTGTAAATAAGATGAAGCAGGATCTACCAAATATGTATAAGGATATAGAAGAAGGAAACCTTCAGAATATACATCAGTGGCTTGAGAAAAATATTCATAAGCACGGTGGGATTTATACTCCCGCAGAGCTCATTAAAATGGTTACAGGAGAAGAATTAAAGGCTAAGTACTTTATTGATTACTTAAATGAAAAGTACAGTGAAATATATAAGCTTTAAAATATAAACCTTAAAATCTCGCTTTTTTGGTGCCTGGCACCAGAAAAGCGAGATTTCATTTTAATACTATAAAATAATTGCTTCAGTGAATAATAGCTAGGGTTATGGAAAAACTATCTTTGATGATTTTCATATAGGAAGGAGAGGGTATTATGAGCATGGAGCAAAGAGTGGCTGTGGCCATGAACTGTCCTGGTTATGATTCAATTAATAAAGGCTTCGTAGCAGAGGTACCATCGGAAAAAAGCTGTGATAACTGTAGTCATTTTGTAGATAAAAAATGCAATATTAATTTATATGATAAGGTCCTTGTAGGAAGAAACCCCTGGTAGTATACTTTTTGATTGTTATTCTTAATAATATAATATTATAAGAAGTGCTAAAGTTTTGTTTTGAATCGCTCCTGTGAGGTAGACAGGAAGTGACTCGCCTCTGAGACTTTAGCATTTCTTTTTTGTTTTTAAAAGGTGAAATGAAATATTTCAAGGGATAAGTAAAGTAATTCATATGTTAAATGAAATATTTAAAGTAATAAATGAAGTATTTTGTTATAAAACTTTCTCTGAGATTTTTTATTAGTGTTATAATAATTAATATCAATATTTTAAATATTACAACAATATACCAACAAACTAATAATCTGGCAAAATAAAAAAAGTAAAATTATGAAGTGAAAAGGGGGTTTTATGAAATATTTCCCAAGAGGTAATAACCTTTTATGATTTTTGGGTATTAATAATCTTTCATTTAAGATTGGTTTATTTTGATAAAGTGATAACAAATAAGAGATATAGTGTAGCACATATTATAAAATTAATAATTAATTTGAAGGTTTAATATTGTATAAGCTGATAACTGATGTTAAAATGAAATTACAAAATTAACTAAATCTTATAAAATTTAAAAATATAATAGATAATTATTAGACCTAAAGATAAGGGCTTCTATTATCTGCTTGGGAGGCAAAAAAATGCATAAAAAACTTTTTATACCGGGACCGGTAGATGTAAGACCTGATGTTTTAGAGAAGATGGCAGAGCCTATGATAGGACATAGAAGTAAAGATGCTTCTGCTCTTCAAAGAAGAATAAGCGACAATATGAGAAAGCTCTTTTATACAGAGAGCGAAATACTCTTATCCACCACCTCCGGTAGCGGTCTTATGGAAGGTGCTGTAAGATCCTGTACTGCAAAAAGGGCAGCAGTATTTTCTGTAGGTGCTTTTGGTAACAGATGGTACGAGATGGCCGTAAGCAATAATGTTCCTGCAGATTTATTTGAAGCAGAATGGGGCAAGCCTACTGATCCAAAGCTTGTAGATGAAGTGCTTGCAACTGGTAAGTATGATTTAATAACCATAACTCATAATGAAACTTCCACAGGAATAATGAACCCTGTAGATGAAATTGCTGAGGTTATGAAAAAGTACCCTGAAGTGGTATTTTGCCTTGACACAGTTAGTTCTGCAGCAGGTACAAAGATAGAGGTTGATAAGCTAGGAGTAGATATATGTATAACTTCTACTCAAAAAGCTATAGGACTTCCTCCAGGAATGGCAATATGCACTTTTTCCCAGAAAGCAAAGGAAAGAGCTGAAAAGGTTCCAAATAGAGGAATATATTTAGATTTATTAACCTTATATAAATATATCCAAAAGAAAGATTACCAATATCCTTCTACTCCATCCTTATCTCATATGTATGCCTTAGATTATCAGCTGGACTATATAATCAATAAGGAAGGCTTAGAGAACAGATTTGAAAGACATATTAAGATGGCAGAGGTTGTAAGAGCTTGGGCTGAAGAGCATTTTGAGGTATTCCCAGAGAAGGGATATTGGTCTAATACATTAACTAATATCAAAAATACAAGAGATATAGATATTAAGGCTCTTAACAGTGCCTTAGCTGAAAGAGGGATGCAGTTATCTAATGGCTATGGTAAGCTTAAGGATAAAACCTTTAGAATAGCTCATATGGCCGACACCCAAATGACAGATATTAAGGAACTTCTTACTAATATTGAAGATATACTAAAGTTATAAAAAAATAATAAAAAATATTGGATTTGGAGGTAAGTTATGTTTAGAGTACTAGTTACTGATGGGATGGAAAGTTCAGGGGTTGAAAGCCTTAGAAATGCAGGCTTTGAAGTAGTAGAAGAGCATTATGCTCCTGAGATTTTAGGAGAAAAGCTTAGAGATTTTGATGCTTTAGTAGTAAGATCTGCCACAAAGGTAAGAGAGCCCATAATTGATGCTGCCCTTGGTGGAAAGCTAAAGCTTATAATTAGAGGTGGCGTTGGTGTAGATAACATAGATGTTGCTTATGCTGAAAGCAAAGGCATTAAAGTAACCAATACTCCTAATGCCAGCAGTGCTTCCGTAGCTGAGTTAGCCTTAGGTCATATGTTTGCATTAACAAGATACATCCACATTGCAAACGTTACTATGAGAGAAGGAAAATGGGAGAAGAAAAAATATGAGGGCATAGAGTTAGGTGGGAAGACTCTAGGAATAATTGGTTTTGGAAGAATAGGTAAAGAGCTTGCAAAAAAAGCAGAGGCTTTAGGAATGAAGATAGTATATACAAGCCGTCGAGGAAAACAAGAGGGCTTTGACAGCTACGAATTCTGCACCTTAGAGGATTTATATAGAAAGTGTGACTTTATTTCACTTCATGTGCCTTATGATAAGGAAAAGGGTACCCTTATTGGTGAAGGGGAACTTGCTATGATGAAGGATGGAGTGTATATAATAAATTGCTCAAGAGGTAAGGTTGTATGTGAAAAATCCCTTCTAGAGGCCTTAGATAGTGGAAAGGTTGCTGGAGCAGGAATAGATGTTTTTGAAAAAGAGCCTACAGATAATATAGCGCTTGTTAGCCATCCAAGAGTTAGTGCTACACCTCATATAGGAGGAGCTACCATAGAAGCTCAAACTAGAATTGGTGAAGAAATAGTAAGCATTATAAAAACATTTTTCAATAAATAGGGTTAAATAATATACTTATGTAATACAAGGGGGAAAAACCATGGCATTGTTTAAAGCATTTAAAGCAGTAAGGCCAGAGGCACTTCATGCTCATGAGGTAGCTGCATTACCTTATGATGTTATGAATAGTGACGAGGCAAGAGAGATGGTAGAAGGTAAACCATATTCTTTTCTTCATGTAGATAAGGCAGAAATAGATTTAGACAAGTCTATAGATATTTATGACAAAAAGGTTTATGAAAAAGCCAGCTCCAATCTTTATAAGCTAATAGAGGATGGAATATTAATTGAAGAGGATAAGCCTTGCTTCTATATTTATAGACAGATAATGGATGGAAGAATTCAGACAGGTCTTGTGGGCTGTACTTCCATAGATGACTATATAAACAATATAATAAAAAAGCATGAGTTTACAAGAGCGGACAAGGAACAGGATAGAATCAATCATGTGGATTATTGTGATGCTAATACAGGTCCAATCTTCTTAACCTATAGAAATGAAGAAAAAATCTCAGATATAATAAATACCTGGACTGAAAAAGCACCAGTGTGTGATTTTGTCTCTGAAGATGGAATATCTCATATAGTTTGGGTAATTGATGATGAAAAGACGATTGTTCAGCTAAGTGAATTGTTTAAAGGTGTTGAATACCTATATATCGCTGATGGTCATCACAGAGCCGCTTCAGCTGTTAAGGTTGGCTTAAAAAGAAGAGAGGCAAATCCAAATTATAGCGGTGATGAGGAGTTTAACTTCTTCCTATCAGTAGTTTTCCCAGATAATGAGCTTTATATAATGGATTATAATAGAGTTGTTAAGGATCTTAATGGCTACAGCTCTCAGGAATTCATGGATAAGGTTTCAGAAATGTTTTCTATAGAAAACTATAAAGGTAATGGTCAATATAAGCCTGTAAGCAAGCACAGCTATGGAATGTATTTAGATGGAAAATGGTATATTTTAAAGGCTAAGGAAGGTACCTATAGGGCAGAGGATCCAGTGGAAAGACTTGATGTTTCAATACTGCAAAAGAATCTTTTATCACCGATTTTAGGAATAGAAGACCCTAGAACAGATAAGAGAATTGATTTTGTTGGAGGTATAAGAGGCCTTGAGGAATTGGAAAGAAGGGTAGCTGAAGGTATGAAGGTTGCCTTCTCAATGTATCCTACTACCATTGAGGACTTAATGGATATAGCTGATGCAGGACAGGTAATGCCACCTAAATCCACCTGGTTTGAGCCAAAGCTTAGAAGTGGATTATTTATACACAAGCTTAAATAATTGTAAGTTTATATATAATATAAAAGATAAAAAACACCTCAAGGTAAAATTTGAGGTGTTTTTTTATATATGAACGTAATTTCTTAAGCCAAGCTCTCCAACATTTTCTTTAATATAGTAGTAGAATTCTTAACGGCTAAAGGAGTGAATTTTTCAAAGTCCATGTGAGCTCCATTATTGGCATTATCAGATATAGATCTTATAACCACAAAAGGAATTTTATTTAGATAGCAAACATGGGCAATGCTTCCGCCCTCCATCTCACAGGCAAGGGCACCAAATTCTTTGCTTAACCATTGTATCTTTTGTAGATTTGCAATAAATTGATCTCCTGTAGCAATTCTTCCTATAAAGCTATTTATGCCTTTTATGCTGTCACAGGCTGCTTTAGCTTTTTCTATAAGCCCTTCTTCAGACTTGAAGTCAAAGACCTCCATTCTTGGAATCTGACCTATTTTGTCTCCAAAAGCCGTGGTGTCCATATCATGCTCCACAAGGGAAGATCCAATAACCACATCACCAGGATAAATTTCTTTGCCTATACCTCCAGCAACACCTACATTAATAACTGCATCTACCTTATATTCACTGGCTAGGATTTGAGCACATACCGCAGCATTGACCTTGCCGATACCGCAAACCACTGCTACTACCTCATTGCCCCATAACTTTCCTTTATGAAAAACCATACTAGCTTTCTTTTCACTACTTTCAAGGTCCATATCCTTAAGTAAAATTTCTAGCTCTTCACTCATCGCTCCAATAATACCAATAATCATAATTAATCCTCCGGGAATTGTTTTATAAGCATTATTATAACATAAAAGCACTGATACTTAGCAATGACTAATACTTTTCTGTAGAGTATAAAATATATTGTTTTACATAAGGATTTCTTTATACTATAATATTTTTGTTAAAAAGAGTTAACTAAACTTTGAACAAAATAGTACCCTAATATGGGGATAAAGGAGAGTACATATAATGCTGCAGCATTCACTATCAAGAACCGAGCTTCTTATAGGTAAAGAGGGACTTAAAAAACTTAAGGACAGTAAGGTTGTGGTTTTAGGTATTGGGGGAGTAGGAAGCTTTACTGTAGAGGCTTTAGTAAGAGCCGGGGTAGGGGAGCTTGTACTGGTAGATGATGATACTATTTGTCTTACCAATTTAAATAGGCAGATTCATGCTACTTATAATACAATAGGAAAAAGTAAGGTTGAGGTTATGAAAGAAAGAGTTCTTTCCATAAACAAAAAGTGTCAGGTTATAACTCATGAAACCTTTATTACTAAGGAGAATATACCAGAAATAATAACAGAGGATGTAGCCTATGTGGTGGATGCTATAGATACCATTACTGCTAAACTGGAAGTTGCGGTATATTGCCAAGAGAAGGGAATTAAGCTTATAAGCTCCATGGGTACTGGAAACAAATTTGATCCTACCCAGTTTAAAGTTACGGATATATATAAGACTAAAATTTGTCCTTTAGCTAAGGTTATGCGCTATGAGCTTAGAAAAAGAGGGGTTAAGTCTCTGAAGGTTGTTTATTCTGAAGAGGTTCCAACAAAGCCTAAAACAGAGGATATTGCAACTTGTAAGGATGGCTGTGTATGCACTGGAGGCACTAAAAAGTGTACCATAAGAAGACAGATACCTGGAAGTATGTCCTTTGTACCTCCTGTGGCAGGAATGATTATTGCTTCAGCTGTGGTAAGGGATATATTAGATATAAAATAAGGAACTAAGCATAAAATAATGTAATAAACATAAAATAAAGTACCCTTAATAAAAAGGTTTGAGAGCTTATAAAAAGTCTCAAACCTTTTGCTTTAGTGGAGTTGATAAATAAAAGAATTAGTATGATAATTAATATATACACTTTAATTTTTGTAATATGTGCGTATGAAGGTATGAGGTAAAGGAAGCAGAAAAAATCAATGTAAATGGGGGGATAATATGAAGAATAAAAAGAGCCAGGTTATAACATCCATAGTTGTTTTGATAGCAGTAGCAATTGTTTTATCTATGGGAAGTGTATCTGCAGATATATCAGAGGATGTACTTAAGGTTTCAGCAACCTTAAGTGCTAGGTCAGAGATAAGCCTCGAGGATATTACTGACGTAAAACTCCTTGACTCCCTAGAAAGTGGTAGGAGAAGCTTTGGTGTTGAAACTATGAAAATTATGGGGGGCACTTTTACTAATAACCAGTTTGGAAAGTATAAGCTATACTGCTACAAAAAGATTAACAAATATATAGTGGTGTATAGTACAGATAAGATAGTATGCTTTAATCTTGATTCAGAAGAGGAAACAGAAAATTTTTATAATGAAATTATACACAGTATCTCTTAATGGGAATAATTTAAAATATTATATATTGCTGTTTTGCAAGAAAAATCTACAGAATACATTTTATGTTCTGTAGATTTTTTAAGTAGGAAATATATATTTAATTGATTTAGCTTTTTTAAACAAGTTTGCTTTTTTTATAATTGTTAAGCCAATTAGACTTAAAGTAGAAAATAGTAAAAACAATACTACTTAGAGTCCATGTGAGAGGATATGCCCAAAAGATAACACTGATGTCTGGTATGAATTTTATAGTAACAGTTATGTAAGTGACACGTATTATGCACCAGCATACTAACATCACCACCATAGGCACAGTAGACTGTCCTAATCCTCTGAATATAGCTGAAAGGCAGTGAGAATATGCAAGGAGGAAATAAAAAATTGCCACAGTATGAGCTTGTACTACTCCAAAATGTATTACATTTGGATCATTGTTGAAAAAGGAAATTAATAAAGGTGCAAGTACGTAAAGGACTATACCTATGATTTCTGCAATGATAACGGAGCAAAGTATTCCAAAGCGTGCTCCTTTTTTTACCCTGTCATATTCCTTGGCACCAAGATTTTGACTGATAAATGTTGTAAGAGCCATGGCAAAGCAGGTTATAGGCAAAAAGCCGAAGCCCTCAATCTTAGTATAGGCCCCGCAGCCTGCAACAGCCATTTTACCAAAGGAATTAATATTTGACTGTACTATTACATTAGCAAAGGAAATTATAGAATTTTGTAAACCTGTAGGCAGACCGTTTCGGATTATCTGCTTCAGCATAAGCCTGTCAAAACGAATATGATTTAGCTTTATAGAATATGCTTCCTTTGTTTTCATTAAACGAAGAAGGCAGAGAAAGGCACTGAGCATCTGAGAAATAACAGTAGCAAAAGCAGCTGAGCCTACGCCTAAATCAAGTACTGCTACAAAAAAGATATCTAATATTACATTGGTAACGGATGAAATAATAAGGTATGTTAGAGGACTTCTGCTATCTCCTACGGACTGCAGAATACCAACAAATATATTGTATAAAACAAAGGCTAGTGAACCACTGAAATAAACTCGGAAATAGATGATAGAGGATGGTAGAACATCTGCCGGGGTTCCCATCCATCGAAGAATTTGTGGAGTAAAGAGAACACCAGCCACTGTAAGTATTATGCCGGCAACTATTCCAAAGGCTACAGTAGTATGAACAGACCGTTCTAAGCTTTTATTGTCTCTGGCACCATAGTACCGTGCGGTAACCACCCCAGCTCCCACGGAAATTCCGTTGAAAAAACCAACGAGCATAAAAATAAGGCTGCCTGCTGAACTTACTGCTGCTAAAGCATCGCTTCCTAAAAAATTACCTACAATTACAGAGTCTGCGGTATTGTATAATTGCTGAAACAAGCTACCTAAAAATAAAGGAAAGGCAAAGGCAAGTATTTTTTTCCCAATGGGCCCTTGAGTCAATAAAGTACGGGATTCTGAAATATTACTTTCTGTTAAGTTTTCATTTAAGTTAGTATTTCTTTTTATTGTTTTCATATGAATTTATCCTATCGGCTATAAGCAATAATATATGAAAAAGTGCAGGATATATTCATAAGAATATATCCTGTAACAATTATCAATATAATTATAAATCATTTTGCAAAATAAAGCACCATTAATTTACAGTTCCTGCATGTATCTTCTGTTCCTCACAGGGATTATTTATTATTGGAACTGAATTTTTATTGTGTACGTTTCTGATAGGAGAGGAGATGATAATTCTTTTACTAAGCTTTCAATTATGGTTTTAGAGTGTTCTATAGCCTTTTGAAGCAGCTCTTCTTCTTCCATTCTTTTCTTCATTCTTTCTATTATCCTTTGTCTTAATAGGCTTTCCTCTTCTAAGGTAAGACTTATCTCACCAAAGCGGAGAAAGCCATTTTCTGTGCTTTCATATAGAGTTTTTTCCTCCATAAGAGAGCAATCCTTTATAAAGGGTTTTGAAAGAGAGATACTTATGCTTTTGCTATTACTATCTACCTTTATTGTCTCATTACTTATTTTAGATAAATCTACTCCATAGCTACCTTTTCCAAAGTACTGAATGTTTTTGATCTTTTTAAATAAAGAAAGCTCACCCCAGCTTTCATCTATAATTATCTTTTCTGTAAGATCAGCTTCAAGGGTTATGAGCTCCATTTTATTGGAGATTCCCTGAATTATAGATTCTTTAAGCTTAAAGCTTAACTCACTGCTCTCCTTCTCAGGACTTAAGGGTAAGGTGTTATATTCTTTATTTCTTTGCCTAAGCCCATAGCCTGCGATAAAGGCGGAAAGGGTTAAAACAATGAGGATAGTCATAAGAGTAAAAAACTTAAGCTTCTTCATAAACCGTCCTGTAGCCTTCATCCTTATCTCCCTTGAGGAATTATTTCTATTAAGTATATTTATCTATAGAGCTTTTTATTCTAATGGATTATATATTTTTTATATAGAGGAGTTAGTGATTTTTAATGGATTACTCTAAATATTCACCTTCCATAAGATAACGATAAAGTGCAGGATATACTCCTAATGAAGACATAAGATTATGATATTCCTCCATTATTTCAGGATTTTTTCCTCCTTTTTTTATAGCTCTTATCATGAGATTCTTAGGAGTTTCTAAGGGAGATATATATTCAACTAATGAAACTTCATAGCCTTTAGCCTCTAGAAGCATGGAACGCATTCCTTCTGTTAAAACATCTGCCATCCTTGTCTTTAATATTCCGTGTTTAAGTATACTTTTAAAGGGAGGATAGCTATATTGGTTTAAAAGCTCTCTATGGCAGCAGGGAACGGCTATTATAACCTCAGAATCCATTTTTATACCTGCAGCTAGAGCCATATCTGTAGCAGTATCACAGGCATGGAGGGATATGATTACATGAATCTTTTTCTTTGGGGTGTAGCTGTTTATATCTAAGGCATGGAACTCCATATTTCTATAACCTAGGTTCTCTGCCATTTTTTTAGAGGAGCTAATAACCTGTTCTGAAATATCTATACCAATAAAGTGGCACTTAAGCTTTTTCACCTCTGTGAGATAGTAGTTTAAGACAAAGGTTAGATAGGACTTGCCACAGCCGCAGTCTAGTATATTGATAACCTGATTTCTAGGAAGAGTATCAATAATTCCTTCTAAAAGCTCTACATAATGATCGATTTGGTTATATTTTCTGATACGGTTGTTTTTAATCTTTCCTTCCTTGGACATGATGCCCATTTCCTTTAAAAGAGCATCAGCCTTTCCCACTTTTATGTAGTAATCTCTGTTTAATAAGGTAGAGGTTTCGCTTATATGATTCAAGGCACCTGCAGTAGATTTTGCAGGATTAGCTTCTTCTTTTACCTCTGTAGTAGTCATCTTAACATTTTTATTATCTGCGGAGATAAGTATATTGCTGCCTCTTTCGCAGTAGAGAATGGTTAAGGCTTCATAGTTTTCTACTTCCTTAAGGATTTTATCAAAGACCTTTTCAATAGGAAGAAGCTCTGTTTTACCATTAAAGTTATACTTTATTTGTCCTTCTTCATAAGTACCCTGACCTTTAAAATCTTTAAGGCCTGAGGAATATGTTACAAGTATATTATTAAATATTGATTTGTTTTCTTTAAATCTGTTTTCAAGGCCTAGGAGAAATAAATTTACCTTAGCAGTGCTTTGTTTATTCATATAAATCACCTTCCATATAGGTAGTTAATAAATCCATATAAACATATTAAGTTTAAAATATCAATATGTTAAAAGCAGAATTTGAGATATAATAATTTAAGGAGATAGATGTTAATTTAAATGCAAGGGGAGATTATAGATGGTGAAAAAAATAAAAACACTCTTTCCAGGAGCATTAATGATGCTCTTTATTGTTATGATAATGGCTGCAGTTACTGAAAACACCAAAGGACTCTTTGTACCAGGCTTTAAGACCCTTTTTTCAATTGGAGATAAGGAAATATCCTATATGATTATAGGTACTTCAGCTACATATATGATAGCTAACTTTACCGGTGGCTATTTGTGTGAAAAAATTGGACAAAAGTTAGTATTGATCTTAGGAGTTATAATTCTTATTACCACATCTATAATGATGTCACTAAGCCAGAGCTTTTTAGCCCTTGCCTTTTGGATAGCTATAAATAGTGCAGGACTAGGTTTTACTGCAATAGCAAGCAATACTCTGCTGCCTGTTATAGTTTTAAGTTTGCAGAATTTAGTTATGAATCTTCTTCATTTCTTCTACGGCCTTGGCTCGACACTAGGGCAGAGAAGCTTTGGGTTTTTATTGGACACGGGTGTAAGCTGGAGAACCTTATATTTAAGCATTGCTATTATTTTTGTCATAGTATTAGTAATTCTCTTATTTATCCCCTTTCCTAAAACTTCAGAGAAAGTAGAGGAGGAGAAGCTTTCCTTAAAGGATATACTTACAAATAAGCTAGTAATTTTTTATATGATAGCCCTTGGAACTTATGTTTTTGCAGAAATGGGCACTGCTAACTGGCTAGTAAACTATATGACCACCTCCTATGGTTTCACTGAAAATTCAGCCTCTGTGTATTTATCTACCTTTTATTTGCTTTTTGCATTAGGAAGGCTCTTAGGAGGTTTTGTGGTTGAAAAATTTGGAAGTTTTAATGTTATTATTATCTCCTTAACCACGGCATTGGTTCTTTATACCTCAGGAATTCTTATAGGAGAATCAGCACTGATGCTAATTGCTATATCTGGATTATTTTTTGCTATTACCTTCCCTACTATTGTAGCTAGTGTAAGAAGCGTATTTCCTGTGAGCAGCTCATATATTACAGGGATATTGGTAACCTCAGCATCCTTTCAGGGAATGATATTAAACCTCATTATGGGGGCAGGTAATGATTATTTTGGAGCAGATAAGGCAATCTTTATAATACCTGCATGCTTAGTAGTATCAATTATCTTTAACTTTATTATTTATAGAAAAACAAAGGATGTATTAGCTAGGACTTAAAGGGGAGTGCCATAAAATGAAGGAACAGGACAAGGTAACTATTCAGGGAGTAAAGGGCAGCGGCAAGGAGTATATAATAAAAAATCATAATGGAATCAATATAGGTCATTTTACTGTGTTTGATTATGATGTTCAAAATAAAAGGGCATCTATAAGAATTAGTTATTATAACCGTGAGGCAGGTCTTTTAGAAGCATCCTTAAGACAGATTATATTTACAATATTTAAGGATAAGACTATTAATAAAATAAACATATACTCCGGAGAAGAAACAGATATTGCTGCCTTTACCGCCTGCGGCTTAGAGCTTCAGGGGATATTAGAGGATAATATTTATAATAAAGGAAGCTATGAAAATGAGCTGATTTTTGGAATAGATATAGCAAAATATAATTCTTTTGGAATTAAAAATAACCTTTCCATGAAGGATGAGGAAGGCAATTATGAAGATATAATTTATCTTAAGTTCCTTACACCGGAAAATGCCCAGGAGCTTCTTGAATATTATACGAAAAATAAGGAGCATCTTTCTGCTTTTGAGCCTAAAAGAGATAGGAGCTTCTATACGCTTGAAACTCAAAGGCAGCTTCTTAGTGAGGATTATTGGAGTTATTTAAATGGAATAAATGCAGGTTTTGGTATCTTTTTAAACAATGAACTAATTGGAAAAATAAAGCTGTCTAACATTGTATATGGATCCTTCAAAAGTGGAATAATAGGCTATTCTATAGCCTCAGATAAACAAGGCAGGGGTTATGCCACTAGGGCTTTGAAGCTTTTATGTGATTATGCCTTTAATGAGATGGAGCTTCATCGCTTAGAAGCCTCTACCCTCATAGATAACTATAAATCTCAGGGAGTTTTAAAAAACTGTGGCTTCAAGGAACTTGGCCGTAATGAAAAGTATCTCTGCATTAATGGAAAATGGCAGGATCATATTACCTTTTATAAGATTAATGAATAATAAAAAAATAAAGATAGTCCACCTTTATTAATGAAAGGGGACTATCTTTTATAATAATACTTAATATCTAAGAAAACTCCATCATAAAGTCTTCTATTATACTGCTAGAAGCCTCATCAATAGTAGCTAAATTAGGAATTCTTTTATGGCAAAAGGATAGGTATAGGGGAAGGCGATGCTTATACATAGTCTTTAAAGCATCAAGTCCTGTGGATAAAGGACGTCCTTCTCTAGAGAGCTTTTCAATGTCTCTTTCTAAAAAATATATCCTGCCATTTTGAGCTAAAGGGCCATAGTTTTCCTTAAAAAGTACTACACCTCCGCCAGTGGAGATTATTTTACCTCCTTCTTTTCCTGCCATAAATACAGCTTTTCTCTCAAGATTTCTAAAATAAGCTTCACCTTTTTTTTGAAAAATTTCCGGTATAGTAGCTTCTTCCATCTCTTCAATAAGCTTATCTGTCTCAATAAGCTCTCGGCCTAATCTCTTTGATAATTCATAACCTATTGAGCTTTTCCCACTGCCTGGCATTCCTATTAAAACTATATTTTCTTTATCCTGAGTGAGCTTTTGTATTACCTTTTCAGTTTTACTTTCTGGAATGGTGCTGTCGCTGAAAAGCTCTGCTGCACTACGAGCCTGAGCAACCAGCATTGGCAGCCCTCCGGAGCATTTTATTCCTAGGGCTTTAGCCTCTAAAATAAGCTGTGAGGAAAGAGGGTTATATATTACATCTAAAACTCCATAACAGTTTTTAAAGTGAGAAAGGTCTATGAGAGACTCACCGTTATTAGGATACATGCCAACAGGAGTAGTATTTATTATTATATTGCTGTCATAATGTGCCTCCAACTGGTCATAGCTTATAGGTCCCTTTCTTGATACTACAATAATCTCTCGGGCAGCTAAATCCTCGGCTACCGTTCTTGCAGTAAGGGAGGTCCCTCCGCTTCCTAAAATTAAAACTTTAGCATTTTTAAAATCTATAGAAGCTCTATTAACCATGTAGAGAAAACCGTCATAATCGGTGTTATGGCCTAACAAACTCCTATTGTCTCCATATACTAATGTATTGACGCTACCTATTCTTTTCGCTGCAGAGGTTAGCTTATTACAGTATTTAATAACATCTTTTTTATAAGGTATGGTTACATTAAAGCCGCCAATATCTCTTTTTCTTAATAATTCCTCAAGTCCCTCTGGCTGCACCTCATAATAGTCATATTGATAGTCTGAAAGCTCACCATGTATCTGCTTTGAAAAGCTATGGCCAAGAGTTTTTCCTATTAATCCATATTTCATGATTCTCAATCCTTTTTAAATTTCTAAATAGCTTCCTAAAAATAAGAAAAGCTCATTGCTTTGGGATAATTCTCCTAGAAGCTTAGTAATCTCAGGTATAAGCACTGAGGCTTCAAAATCAAAATAAAACATAAATTCAAAATCACTGCCTGGTATTGGTCTGCTTTCAAGCTTTGTAAGATTAAGTCCCAGAGCTGAAAATTTTGATATGACTTCATAAAGAGCTCCAGGTTTATGAGGTACGGAAAGCATGAGGCTTATCCTGTTAGAGCCGGGGTATATAGCAAGCTCCTTAGAAATGCAAATAAAACGAGTGTAGTTATTATCTGTGTTTTGAATATTGTGCTCAAGTATTTTTAGTCCATAGAGTTCTGCACAGTTTGCAGAGGATATAGCAGCAATATCCTCTCTAGGGGAATCCGCTACAAGCTTAGCAGCATAGGCTGTGTTTTCGCAGATATTTACCTTAATATGAGGATTTTCCTTTAAAAAGCAGCTGCACTGCCCTATAGCCTGCTCATGGGAATAAATTTCATTAATCCTTGAAAGTTCTGTGGTGTTTTTTGCCATAAGCTTATGGTTTATTCTGAGCTTTATGCTTCTTACAATGTGAAAGTTATAATGCCTCATAAGGTCATAAACCTCATTCACTGAGCCATAGGAGCTGTTTTCTATGGGAAGTACCCCAAAGGTGCATAGGTTATTTTCCACAGCATTAAATACCCCTTCAAAATTCTTGAAGTACATTATTTTGGGGCAGGAAAAGAGCTTATCTGCAGCCAGCTGTGAATAGGCACCTTCTACAC
>JAEXZL010000050.1 GCA_023451395.1 Bacillota bacterium
GCATTCCATAACCTACTAAATCTTCATATTCAATATTTTTACTCTTGCCTATAATTACTCTTGAAGCAATATATTTTACAAGGGGTATATATTTTTTGACTATCTCTTCATTTATCTCCAAAGCTGAAGCTATTGCCATATTAAGCCTCCTTATAATAGTTCTCTCTGTTTTCTCATAATGTCAAAAACAATCTTAATAATGTTTTCTCTGGTATAATCACTAAGCTCATTAAAGGTAATACCATAGACCATATCTCCATCTGAAGCTCGAATTATTCTAACAACCTGTCCACTAACTAAAATATCCTTATTTTTATAGGTAATAGTTGCAGTAATGCTTTCACCAGCATTTACTTTTTCTTTTATCTTTACCCTCATGCCTCCGCCACTTAAATCCATTAAAATAGCTTTTTTGTTAAGATCAATATGAGACTTGTTATTGCCTTTTGAATATCTTATTATTTGATTAGTGCTAACCCTCACATAATTTCTTCTTTGAACTCTCTTTATCTCTTTAGGCATTGACATAAATAAGCAAGGAAGATTCTTTTCTGCAACTCTATTTAAAACTGTAGAAGTAAATTGATATATTTCTCCATCCCTTTGATAATTTATAATTTCTAACACTTCACCTAAGCTTGCAGGAAGGTATTCATTTTCAATCATTGGTATACTTATTAAAAACCCTGTATCATATTTATCCTGGATAATACTTTTATATATTTTTTCCTTCCATATAACCTCTAGTCTATTATTTAAGTCAATTTTCATTTCCTTCAAAACCCATCGCTCCCTAAGAAAATATCTTGAATAGCTTTGTAAATAAATCATATACCCCTTTATTTTCTTTTACTTCCTTTTCTCCTAATAGCCCTTTTGCAATAGCTTCTATATTTTTTGCTGCTTCACTGCTTGGAAACTCAAGCACCAAAGGCCTCTGAGATCTAACAGCTTTAGTAAGTGCTGTATCATCTTTGATTGTTCCTCCATAGCTTATATGAAGCTTTAGAAATCTATTAGAGGTTTCTCTTATTTTTCTATAGGTAGCTTCCCCTTCTCTTAGTGATAATGCCTTATTCACCACAACCTTTAGGCTATCCTTCAGATTAAAATGACTTACGGCCTTCATTAAGCTATAAGCATCTGTTAAGGATGTAATTTCTGGTGTTGTCACTACAAAAACCTCATGACTAAGACTTATAAAGGCAAGGACTGTTCTATTAATTCCGGCTCCTGTATCTACTAAAATATAATCAAAATCCTGAAGGTTCTTTAAGCTCTCTAGAAGGGACTTCCTCTCAGTCTCACTTAAATCCTCCACTTGATTTATGCCTGAACCCCCAGGAAGCAGCTTAAGTCCATAAGGTCCCTCTGCCATTGCTTCTTCCAAAGGAATATTGTTTTTAAGGCAGCTAAAAATACTCCGTCTTGCAATGATACCCATAAGCAAATCATCATTTCCCATGCCTAGATCTCCATCTAAAATAAGCACCCTTTTACCTTCTCTAGACAAAACAATTCCTAAATTAACAGTAAAATTACTTTTACCTACTCCACCCTTACCTGAGGTTATAGTAATTATTCTTGTACCCTTTTTATCCTTCTCCTCCATAAGCTTTCTAAGTGTTGCAGCCTGATCTAACATACAGCCTCCTCTCCTAGGATAAGCTTAACTAATTTATCCTTATTAGGTACCATAATATCCTCAGGAACATTTTGACCGGTGGTAATAAAACTAATTGGCACCTCTGAGAGTTTTGTCAGAGGAAGAATCATCCCATAGCTTCCAGTTTCATCAAGCTTTGTAACAATAAGCCTGGTATAAGAAAGTTCCTTATAAGCCTTTATTATCTTTTCTACATCTCTATTTTTTGTCACAGAGCTTATAACAAGATGTATGTCCTTACTTTTAGTCTTTTCTACAAAAGCTCTAAGTTCCGATATCTGCATAGTATTTTTTGAACTTCTTCCTGTAGTATCAATTAACACTACATCACAGCTGCTCATTTCCTTTATAGCCTCCTCCATCTCTTTAAGGGTTACTACCACCTTAAAGGGGAGATTCATAATCTCTGCATAAGTCTTTAGCTGATCAATAGCTCCAATTCTGTAAGTATCTACAGTAATTAAACCAACCTTTTTTTTGTCTTTTAAAGCAAGCTTTCCTGCAAGCTTAGCTATAGTTGTAGTTTTTCCAACCCCTGTGGGACCTACGAAAACTATATTGCCCTTTAGTTCCCTAGTACTTATAGATAAATAAGGCTTTATTAATTTTGAAAGGACCTTGAGTGGATCTCCTTTTAAAAGATTTTCTTCCTGTGCTCTTTTAAACATATCTTCTATTAGTTCCTTTGGAACATCATTATCTTCTAGAATAGTTTTAATAGGTATTTCCTGATTATTATGTATATAAATGGAGTTCTTTAAGTCTTGGATTTCCTTTAATATCTCTAAAGTCTTATCTTCTTGTAAATTCCTATCTTTAGGAAAGATAGGAGGTGGATTAAAGATTTCCTCTTTATTATCAATTGCAGCTGTAACCTCGATTACCTTTGAAGAAAAATACCCCTTAAAGCCTGGCTTTCTGATCTTTCTTTGATTTACTATTACTGCTTCCTTGCCTAAATCCAGTTTAATTTTACTCATTATTTCATTCATGGTATTTCCTAAATATCTTTTAATAATCATTTATCCCACCACCACTCCTTGGGTTTTTATCTCTACGTCGTTAGGTATCTCATTTAAGGAAATGACCATAATTTGAGGAAATACCATCTCAATAAGCTTTCTAAAAGCAGATCGAATTTTAGGAGAAACTAATATCACCGGCTGATTATTATTAAAATAAATAATATCTAAAGTACTCTTTATATTTTCAAAGACCCTCTGTGTTTTCTCTGGATTAAGAATTATGTAACTCCCTTGTACTGATTTTTGAAGGCTTCCTGAGATTACGTTTTCAAGCTCTGGATGAAGTGTAGCAACGGTTATCATTCGATTTTCATCTAGAAGGTTATTGCATATAGTTCTGCTTAGAGAAAAGCGCACATATTCTGTAAGAAGCTCTGTATCTTTTGTATTTCTAGAGTTATCTGCCAATGACTCTAAAATTCTTACCATATCCTTTATTGGAACCTTCTCTCTTAGAAGATTTTGAAGCACCTTTTGAATTTCACCAAGGGTCATGAGATCTGGTACAAGCTCTTCTACTACGGCACTGTATCTTTCCCTAGTGGTATCTATTATAAGTTTAGTTTCCTGCCTTCCTAATAGTTCAAAGGAATGTCCCTTTATAGCTTCTGTAAGGTGAGTAACCATAACAGTGGTTGGATCTACTACTGTAAGTCCTTGAATTTCAGCTTCCTCTCTCTGATCCTTATTAATCCAGGTAGCAGGAAGTCCGAAGGTAGGTTCCAAAGTCTTAATTCCTGGCAAATTAGCTTTTTCACCTGTAGGGTCCATACAAAGAAGCATATTTACCATTAGTTCTGAAGAAGCTATTTCTGTCCCACGGATTTTTATAATATATTGGTTATTCTTCAATTGAAGGTTATCCCTTATTCTAATTGGCTGTACAACTACTCCAAGCTCAATAGCACACTGTCTTCTTACAGATGCTATTCTTTGAAGTAAATCACCACCGGAATTTTCGTCAGCTAGAGGAATAAGTCCATAGCCTATCTCAATTTCCATGGGCTCTACAGCTATAAGAGATGCTACATTTTCCGGCTCTCTTTTTTCTATTTCAGTAATTTCTGCCTGTTCACTTTCTAAAAGCACCTCTTTCTTTTCCTTCTCATCCTTGTAAAGTAGATAGGATGAAACTCCTGCTGCTGCAGAGAGAATAAGAAAAG
>JAEXZL010000117.1 GCA_023451395.1 Bacillota bacterium
GTCTTTATAGAGATTACCCTGACCTGGAAGCTTTTTTAACTCTTACAGAAGAAGAGCTTGCTATGAGAATAAAAACTATTGGTCTTTATAAAAATAAGGCTAAAAATATAATTAAAATGTGCCATCAGCTTAAAGAAAATTTTAAGGGGGAGGTACCTAGTACTATGGAGGGAATTACCTCCCTAGCTGGAGCAGGAAGAAAAACAGCCAACGTAGTTTTGTCAAATGCCTTTGGGGTTCCTGCTATTGCAGTGGATACTCATGTGTTTAGAGTATCCAATAGAATAGGGCTTGCAGATGCAAAAAATGTAGAGCTTACAGAGGAACAGCTTATGAAGGAGCTTCCTAAAAAAGAATGGTCATTGGCTCACCATCTGTTAATCTTTCATGGTAGGCGCTGCTGTTATGCCCGTAAGCCTGATTGTGGAAGGTGTGTCATAAGAGAGCAATGCAATTATTATAAAGAGCTTACTAAGGAAATAAAAGGACAAAAAACTAAATAGTAAAAGGCTGAAGTACCTCTTAATAAATAAACAGTAGCACTGGTAGAATAAAAATTCTGTGAGTGCTACTGTTTTTTTATTAATTATAATACCCTATAAGAAATATTATTTCATTTTTAATCATTTATTAATAATAGAAGAATTATCCTATCTTACATCCTCAACCCTTTTTTCCAAAGCTCTTTCTAAGAGAGAGGGATCTTTCATATGCCTTCGGAAAATCTTCATGGATTTTGCAAAATAAAGTCCGTCACAGAACCTTTCATCAGATACGAAGCCTAAGGTCAGAACTTTTTTTGCAGTTAAAGCATCATTATTTACCGGAACTGCTTTGTTCTTTTCTTTCCCAAGGGCTAGAAATAATCCTGTTGTACCAAATTCATATACATGATGATATATGTATCTAAGGCCAATGGACTTTAAATTTGTTATAAAAAAGGATGTATGAAAAGGACTTGCGTCAATGACAGCCTTAGGCAGTATATTATGCTTGTCCAAGAAAATTAGAAGGTTAACAGCAAGCTTTATTAATGGTCCTGGTATAGACATAATGAGACCTGCTAGCTTGTCCGTAGAATTTGTATCTGAGTTTTTAGTGTTTTCTACCATTTTGTCAATGGCTTCAGAAATTTCCTGAAGGGTTTCTGTGCCTTTAAAGACAAGCTTTACAGTAGTTCCTGCAGAATCATCTCTAAGAGTCCTTTGCACCACAAAGGATACCCATATCTTATGTCTTGTATATATGTTACCATTCATAACAAATCTATTTAAAGCGGGTCTTAAGGCAATGGTTCTTACCATAGCTGCAATAATTATCTTAAAATAATTATAATCTAAACCTTGAGACTTTTTATCCTTTATGAATTCATCAAGAGGCTCGCAAAAAAAATCATCATTGAAAAGATTTTGAGAGTCTGTTCTAGTTTTCATGATGTAGGGTATAATCCTTGAAAAGGGCTCTATATCATAAACTTTTCTACCGTCATATCTTTTTCCAAACAAAGAAGTCACCACCTTTTATAAAATAATTTAAATAATTCGAAATAGTAAAATATATTTCTATAATACAGGGGATTTGACTATTTATCAAATTATTATTACATTTATTGTGTAAATAACATACTTATATTTAATATAAAGTATAAATAAAAAACCGGAGACTAAGCTCCGGAAATTTTGCCTTTTCTATAATTATAAATAAAAATTCCTCCATAAGCACTTATAATAAGAAGGTAACCCAAAATGCTGGAGGCATCAGGGATTTCCTTAAGAATTATTATACTTAATAGTGCTGAAAAGATAATTTGACTATAGTCAAAAATCGATATATCGCTGGCAGGGGCATATTTGTAGGCAATAGTTAATGAAAATTGAGCTATGGATGCAAAGGCTCCTGCGCCTAGAAGGCAGGCAAACTGATATAAAGTTAGCGGTTTATATATTGCTATCATAAAGGGAAGCAATGAAACTATTGAGACAAAGGAAAAATAAAATACTATGGTATAGTACTTTTCTCTTCCACCTAAAAACCTCACAAAGGTATAGGCACTTCCAGCAAAGACAGCTGAGGAAAGCCCTATAAGTGATGGCATTATATTGGACGAAAAGCCAGGCTTAATGATAAATAAGGTTCCTATAAAGGCTATAATAAGTGCTATAACCTGGGTAGGTTTGATTTTTTCCTTTAAAAATAAATAGGAAAAAATAATTACAAAGAATGGGCTTAGCTTATTTAACATTGTAGAATCAGATAAAACCAAATTATCTATAGCATAAAAGTTTGCAACGATGCCTAAGGTGCCTAGAATAGAACGGGCTAATAGATATTTTTGATTTTCCTTTTTTCCAAAGAAGCTTTCCTTATGAAAAACTATAAGTATAAATGCTACTATAAGTGAAACAAGATTTCTAAAGAATGTTTTTTCAATAGAAGGAATGTCTCCTGATAGCTTAACAAAAAGTGCCATTACTGAAAAGGATAGGGCTGAAATAGTTATAAAGAGTATGCCTTTGTTTTTAGCGGTAATATTGTTCATTTAATCACATCCTTCAATGATTTATTCTAATATAACTTTTGTTAATGTCAACATTAGACTTTTTGTTTCCTGCTCCTGGTGGTATAATAATCAAAGATTAATAGTTGAGAATAGAATATTATCTGAAGCAAAGCATGGAGGTAGAAAATGAAAGTAGGAGTAATTATGGGAGGGATTTCCTCCGAAAGAGAAATATCTCTTCAAAGCGGGGAGAGCATGATAAAGTATTTGAAGGATAGCAAATATGAAGCTGTTCCTGTGGTAATAGATAAAAAAGAGGATATAATAGACAAAGTTAAGGATATAGATTTTGCACTTTTAGCTCTACATGGAAAATTTGGAGAGGATGGAACTGTACAGGCAGTGCTTCAAACTCTTGGAATTCCATATTCAGGCTGTGATGCCCTAAGCAGTGGTCTCTGCATGGATAAGGATTTAACCAAAAGAATTTTAAGATCCCACGGGCTAAGGACTGCTGATTGGCTTATGGTAGGCTCCTTAGAGGAGATTGATTATAAGGCCATTGAGGAAATGGGCTATCCTGTAGTAATAAAACCAAATAGCGGGGGCTCCAGTGTAGCAACCTTTATTATAAAGGAAGCAAAGGAAGTAGAGGCAGCAGTTTTAGAAGGCTTAAAATGGGATAAGGAAATAATGATAGAAAAATATATAAAAGGTGATGAAATCACATGTCCAATAATGGACGAAGAACTTTATCCTACCTTAGCTATTAAACCAAAAGCTTCCTTCTTTGATTATGCGGCAAAGTATACCGAAGGAGCTACAGAGGAATTTATTGTAGAGCTTGAAAAGAACCTTCAGGAAGAGGTTAATGCCATGGCCTTAGCCTGCTATAAAGCCTTAAAATGCAGTGTTTATTCTAGGGTGGATCTAATTATTAGTGATGGAGTGCCTTATATTCTGGAGATAAATACTCTTCCAGGAATGACTAAAAATAGCTTATTCCCTAAAAGTGCTGCAGGTATTGGCATTAGCTTTAGGGAGCTTTTAGAGCTTATAATAGAAAAATCACTTGTTGTAAGGGGATAAAATAATGCAAAATCTCTCCCATATATAATAATATATGTAGAGAGATTTTTTTTTAACCATTATAATATTAGGTAGACAATTAATTAAAAAATAAGACTTTTATTAATAAATATTTAAGAATTAATATCTATTATATAGGGAGGGGGAGATAATATGAAAGAGAACACTGCTATAAAGGCTGTAAAAGGATTTGTAAAGGATAATAAAAAAGAAATAGCAGTACTTGCATTATATTTATTATTAAGTGTCATGTATGTACTATTTAATAAACCTCGAGCAAAGGTTTATGATCTTACCACAGCACTGGACAGAGCAATACCCTTTACCAAGGAATTTATAATTTTTTATTATTCCTGGTATGCATTTTTGGTGGTAATTATCTTAAGCCTATATTTTAAAGATAGAAAGGGCTATTTTAAGCTCATGGTGGGATTCTCTATCGGTATAACCGCCTGTTATATAATTTATACAGTCTTTCAGACTACTGTACCTAGGCCTTTATTACTGGGAGAGGATATCTTTACAAAATTAACAGCCAGAATTTATGCTAATGATAGACCTTATAATTGCTTTCCAAGCATTCATGTGTATACTACCGTTTATGCCTGCTTTGTTATAGGAGAGGGTTATTTTAAGGATAAAAAGCTCTTTAGAGGTATTTCCAATGTATTAGGAGTGTTAATTGTATTATCAACTTTATATGTGAAACAGCATGTGATTTTAGATGCCGTTGCTGGAACGGCTTTGGCATACTTCTTATATAGATTGTTTTATAAACAGGAAGGGGAGAGGCTTTTTCAATGGTTAAAGAAACTATACTTATCGTGGACGATGAAAAAGAAATTAGAGATCTAATAGAAATTTATCTTAAAAATGAGGGATATAATACTTTAAAGGCATCAGATGGCCTTGAGGCTTTAACTCTTTTAGAGAATAATGAGGTTCATCTTATAGTATTAGATGTAATGATGCCTAAATTAGATGGAATTCAGGCATGTATGAGAATTAGAGAAGAAAGAAATACACCAATAATAATGCTGTCAGCTAAATCAGAGGATATGGATAAAATAATGGGCTTAACTACTGGTGCCGATGATTATATTACTAAGCCCTTTAATCCCCTTGAGCTTATTGCAAGGGTTAAATCCCAATTAAGAAGATATATAAAGCTTAATAATAACAGCTCCCAAAATTCCTCAGCTACCATAGAAATTGATGAGTTAACTATAGATACTGAAACCCATGAGGTTATTGTGGAGGGTAAGCAGGTTAGGCTTACCCCTAGAGAGTTTGAAATATTAGAGCTTTTAGCTAGAAATAGAGGAAAGGTATTTAGTATAGAAAACATCTATGAGAGTGTTTGGAAGGAAAGCTTTATCCAATCTGATAATACTGTTATGGTGCATATAAGAAAGATACGGGAAAAAATTGAGCATGATCCAAGAAAACCAAGATATATAAAAACAGTTTGGGGAGTAGGATATAAAATTGAAAAATAAAAAAGGCTTTTTTCAAAGACAGATTCATAGAATTGAAAACAGCACTCTTTTTAAGCCAATAAAGCTATTGTGGCAGCTTTTTGTAAGCCGTATGAAAAAAAGCATACGCTTTGAACTGGTGGTAGCCTTTGGGGTTTGTGTGATAATATCAATAATATTTTTTATTATGAGCAGTAAGCTTTTTTATAATACAGTAACAGAGAGCTATATGGATTATAGCAGCTCCTATCATGATATAAAGCAAAGGGCAAAAGCCCTGTCCCATGAGCTAAATTCCAGAGGGTTAAGTTCTAAGGATACAGCTGCCTTTAAGGACATAATAGAAGACTACTATAACTTACAGGGATCCCATCGTGTCATGATTACGGATACAGAGGGTAATGTACTTTTTAGAACATCAAACTTATCTGATGGAAAGGTAGATATACATACTATAATAAAAAATTACATTGAAACCTCAGAATATGATGGCTATTATGAAGCTAAAGAGGTTTATAGTTTTTTTCCTTTGGAGCTTCAGGATATTAAAGCTTATCTTATAACAAGCTCAATGCCAGAAGCTACTATAAGCTATAAAAATTATATCAGCGAAAATATATTTGTTTCCTTTGTTATTGCTTTTTTTAGCTTTATTATCTCCTTTTTGATTATTACAAATAGCAGTATGAAGTATATTCAGGAAATTTCAAAGGGGTTAAAGGAAATATCTAGAGGAAATTTGAGCTATAGATTACCCATAAAAGGGGAAGATGAGCTAGGAAACTTAGCTAATAACATAAATTATATGGCACAGGAGATTGAAACTAAGATTGAAAATGAAAGAAAGGCTGAAAAGACAAAAAATGAGCTTATCACTAATGTATCTCATGACTTAAGGACTCCATTAACCTCAATTATGGGTTATATAGGTCTTGCTAGAGATGAAAAGTATAGTGATGAAAAAGAGCTTAAGGAATATCTTGATATTGCCTTTAATAAATCTGAAAGGCTTAAGGTTCTTATAGATGATCTCTTTGAATATACTAAGCTTACCAATGAGGGTGTTCTTCTAAATTTTCAAAGGCTTAATCTTAATGAATTTTTAGAACAGCTCATTGAGGAGTTAAGACCATATTATGAGGAAAATGATCTTAAGCTAAATGTACTACTGCCAGAAGAGAAAATTTTTATAAATGCAGATACCAATAAGATATTAAGACTCTTCGAAAATCTCTTTACTAATTCAATAAAATACAGCCACAAGCCTGGAGAAGTTAATGTATCGTTAGAAAAATTCACAGAAACGGTTGTATTCACTATAAGCAACCGAGGAGATAGAATAGATAAGGATAAGCTTAAAAAAATCTTTGAAAGATTTTATCGTGCGGATGAAGCAAGAAATAGCAGTGTTTCTGGAAGTGGACTTGGTCTTGCTATAACTAAAAATATCGCTGAGCTCCATAAAGGAAGGGTTTGGGCTGATTGTCAGGAGGATATTATCACCTTTTATGTTCAGCTGCCTTTAGAGAAATAATTTACTTTACAATTATTTGTAACCTATAAACAAAAAACTAATATTCTAATAGTGTAAGAAGTTTTTTGTGGAGGGAAAATGCAAAATAGAAACCCAAACAGTTTATTTGGCATAGATATAAACGAGTATAGCCAAAATGTAGATTTTCAGACACTGGCAAGAACTGTAGATTTTCTGTACTTAAGAACCTCAGGAACAGGCAGCGGTAGATTCAGGCTTGATAGAAGCTTTGTAGAATTTGCAAGGAGCAGCAGAGATTTTGGAATACCTGTTGGAGGTTATCATTATGCTTTGCCAACTACCAGTTTAGCAGCAGCAGAGGTCCAAGCAGATGATTTTGCTAATGCGCTGGAGCAGGGATTTGGAGAAGGAGATTATGGCGATCTTTTTCCAGTGTTAGATGTGGAGGAACCCTTAGATGATTCTCTTACCACCGCTCAGCTAGTTAATTGGATAGATGCCTTTAGAAGGCGTTTTGAGAGCGTTACAAGAAGAAGACTAATGTTTTATACAGGATCCTTTTTCATTGATTTGCATGATAACTTTTATATTCCAGGGAGAGGATTCCCTTTAAGCAATATGCCTCTTTGGATTGCCATGTATACAAGAATTCCTGGGAATCCCCCTTATCCTGAAGATCAGGGAGGCTGGACCAGGTGGACAATATGGCAATATAGCGATGAGGGAAGGGTTAACGGAGTGTCTTCTCCAACAGATTTAAACTGGGGGCCAAATAATATTGATGAGCTTACACCACCAAGAGATGTTACTGGTCTTAGAGTTTTTGAGGATGATGAAAATATATATATTGCTTGGAATCCTAATTCTGATTCAGATTTAGCAGGATATAATATATTCTTAAATGGAAATTATATAAGCACCTTAAATACTAATAGAACTGTTTATGTAATTAATAAAAGGCAATATGGGATAACTCCTGGAGATGCTGTTACAGTAGGCGTTGAAGCCTTTGATAATACGGGAGATTTTTCACGTAACAGAACAGATGCAGAACATGTAGTAGGTCAATAAATATAAAAGAGTAAATAAAAAAGCACCGTATAATCTTATATTGAATCAATAGGTTTATACGGTGTTTCTTTTTACTCTAAAGTTGAATATTCCAGTATAAGCTGGGCAGTGGCAATAAGTGCTTCTTTGTGGGTCCTTTCATAGGCATGGGAGGCAAAGACTCCTGGGCCTATTAAAGCCGTTTTAAAATCCCAGCCAGCGGAAAGAGCAGCAGATGCATCAGAGCCGTAGTTTGGATAAATGTCTATTTTATAAGCTATATCTTTATCCTTGCAAAGCTTCACTAACTTTTTCCTAAGATCTAAATCATATGGGCCAGAAGAATCCTTAGCGCAAATGCAGACAGCAAATTCAGTGGAATTCTGTCCTTTACCTGGAGCACCCATATCCACAGCTATAAACTCTTTGATATTTTTTGAATGACCAGAGCTGGCCCCGTGGCCTACTTCCTCAAAATTGCTAAAGAAGAAGCTTAAGGTATAAGGAAGTTGAATATTATTCTTAACTAAATGCTCAATAACATATAAGAGTATTGCAGTGCTAGCTTTGTCATCTAAATGCCTGCTTTTTATAAAACCAGATGGGGTAAAAACTGTTCTGGTTTCAAAGGAGATAAAATCTCCTATGTTAATTCCTAAGGCTTCAACAGCCTCTTTAGAATCTACCTTTTCATCAAGGATTACCTCCATATTCTCAGGAGTTCTTTTTAATTCTTTAGCTTCTTGACCATGGACATGAACAGAAGGTTTAACTGTTTGTATAGTACCGCTATAGCTTTTACCTTCTAGTGTCTCTATAGTACAGTTTTCCCCATCAATTGAGGTCATCATAAAGCCGCCTACAGGTATAATGGATAAGCTTCCCTGGGATCTAATTTCTTTTACCATAGCTCCTAAGGTATCAATATGGGCAGAGAAGCCTCTCTCATAAGCTTGGTTCTTGCCCTTTAAAGTTGCAATAACCGCTCCTTTGTTGGTAATCTCATAGGGAATTCCTAAGGCTTCTAGGTGACCAGTGATGTAAGCAGTTGCTTTTTTAGTATTGCCTGTAGGACTGGGGATATCCAAAATTTCCTTGAGATAGTTTTCAATTTGGTTATAATTTATAATTTCTGTCATTAATATCACCTCTTATTATTAATTATACTTTAATTTTAAATAAATGGTATTTTTTTATATATAATAAAATAATTTTATTAAATCATGACTATTAATACTACTTTTCGTAATATATATGAGGGTAATTGTAAAGGATGAAATTGTAAATTTTTTTTTAAATTAGTGTTTTATAATATAACATCATATAGTATAATATTATCAGAAAGAGGGAGGATAATATGGGCGAGAATAAAGGCAAAAAGACTAAAAAAAGCAGTAAAACTCCGCTTATTATTGTCGGTGCTGTTGTCCTGGTTATAGTGCTGAGTGCTTCAGCCTATACGGCTTACAGTTATTCGCAGGTTAATCAGTGGAACAATATGATTTACCCCGGAGTAAAGGTTGAAACAATTGATATATCCGGTAAAACTAGGGAAGAGGCCATAGAGCTTCTTAAAAATCAGTTTATAGAAAAGACTAATAGTAGCAGTATTACTACTGTACTAGATGGTCATGAATATATACTTGAGCTCCAAAATCTCGACTTTAAATATAATATTGAAGAGATTGTAGATGAAGCCGTAAACTACGGTAAGGATTTAAAGCTCTTTAGTAAGTATTCTCTAATAAAGAACCCAGTAGATAAAAGTGTAGCAGTAAAATATACCTATAATGAGGAAGCTGTTAATACCTTTGTAAATTCTATAGCTGAAGAGCTTAATAAAGAGCCTGTTAATGCCAAGATAAAGATAAGTGGCGGGGATATAAATGTTACTCCTGATGTAAAAGGGTATAAGGTAAATACTGATGCTTTGATTCAGGAGATTAATAATAAGCTTATTTCTGGAGTAGAGGGTAATGTTACTGTACAGGCCTCTGCTGAAGTAACAGAAGCTGGTGTAACAGCTGAAATGTTAAATAAGATAGATACTAAAATATCATCCTTTACCACAAATTATAGCTCTTCCACCGCTGCTAGAGCTCATAATGTGGACTTGGCTGCAAAGTTCATAAATGGTACTGTGCTTATGCCTGGTGAGACCTTTAGCTACAATAAGGTTGTAGGCGAAAGAACAAAATCCAGGGGCTTCCAGGAAGCAGGAGTTTTTGTTGGAGATAAGGTGGAGCAGGGCGTAGGCGGAGGAATCTGTCAGGTATCAAGTACACTTTATGCTGCTGCCATGAATGCTAATCTTAGATCTGTAACCAGAAGAAATCACTCTATGCCTGTAAGCTATATGGACGTTGGTATGGATGCTACAGTGGTTTGGGGTGCTATAGATTATCAGTTTAAGAATAACTATGATTTTCCTGTATATCTTCAAGCTGTAACTTCTAACAGAAACCTTACCTTTAATATTTATGGAAGCGGATCAGGTATGGGAGGTAAGACCTATAAGCTTACTTCAGAAACCTTGAAGGTAAATGAGCCTAGTATACAAACTATTGAGGATCCTACAATGAAGGAAGGGACAACCTCCTGGGATAAGAAGCCAGTTACAGGGTATGTAGCAAAATCCTATCTTATAACTTATCAGAACGGTAAGGAAATAAGCAGAGATGTAGTGTCTACCGATACCTATAAAACCGTAAATGGCATTTTAAGAAAAGGAACAAAGAAGGTGCAGTCTCAACAGGCTCCTGCAGATACACAAGCTCCACAGGGACAATAGTTAAATAAATGGGGAATTTAATAAGATCTTGGCAAAAGCCAAGGTCTTATTTTTTTAAAAATCTATAAAACACTCACATAGCTAGTATTAAATTAGATTATTATGGTAAAATTATAATTAGTACGATTATTTGAGGTGAAAAAATGGAAGACATGAATTTAATTATTAAAAATATATTAAACAACATAGAGAGTGTAATTATTGGAAAAAATGAAGCTGTAGAGGATATATTAAAAGGCATTATGGCTGGTGGACATATTCTTATAGAGGACGTGCCTGGTGTAGGTAAAACAACTTTAATAAAAGCTCTTGCAAAATCCATAAACCTATCCTTTAGCAGAATTCAGTTTACTCCGGATCTCCTTCCTTCTGATATTACAGGAATATCCATTTATAATAAACAAGAGATGGAGTTTCAATTTAAAAAGGGGCCTATATTTTCCAATATAGTTCTGGCAGATGAAATAAATAGAACATCTCCTAAAACTCAATCAGCTTTACTTGAGGTAATGGAGGAAAGACAGGTCTCTGAAGGAAATTATACATATAAGCTGGATAGACCTTTTGTAGTGCTGGCAACACAAAACCCTGTTGAGTATGAAGGGACCTTCCTTCTTCCTGAGGCACAGCTGGATAGATTTATAATAAAGGTGAGGGTAGGCTATCCTTCAAGACAACAGGAAATTAATATTCTTGAGATTTATAGAAAGAAGGAACCACTTGAGGAATTAGTACCCGTGGCTAGTGGCAGGGACATATTATATCTTCAGAAGATGGTAAAGGAGATAAGAGTTGCTGCAGATATCAATAGGTATATTGTTGATATAGTAAATGCCACAAGAAGCAACAATTATATAAGTCTTGGTGCAAGTCCTAGAGCATCACTATCCCTTCTAAGAATAGCACAGTCAACAGCACTTCTTAAAGGAAGGAGCTACGTTATACCTGAAGATGTTAAAGAAAATATCATTCCGGTTTTAGGCCATAGGATAATTATATCTTCACTAGGAAAATCTAAAGGTTATTCTCAGGAGAGTTTATTAGAGCAGTTAATTAATAAGGTTTCCGTTCCAAAAGTAGGTTAGTATGATTAAGTTAAATATTAGATTTTTAATTTTTTTATTGGGAGCCTTTGCTATGGCCTACAGCCTTGGAGGGGAACCATACTATAAAATTCTATATCTTTTACTGGCGATTTTTACTCTAGGGATTCTTTTTACTGTAATTAATATTATAAGTTTGAGTGTTACACCTTATATAGAAGAAAGAAAATATTATACTGGTAATACAGAGCTTTTGGAGGTGAAAATAAAGAATAAAGGTTTTTTCTTTATTCCTTATGTAGTGATTAAAATACCCTTATTAGCTTCATTCTTTAAAGATTATAGTGGAGAAATCTTTTCTCTAAAGCCAAGGGAAGAAGTAATCTTAAAATACAATCTTGAGCTTAAGGTGAGGGGTGAGTACTCCTTTGAGAAGGTTTCTATTATTACAAGAGATCTCTTTGGTATTGTAGATATTAGAAAAAGAAAGGCCTTAAATGGAACCCTCAAGGTATATCCTAGAGAAAGAAATATAAGAGGAAAAGCTCTTATGGATGGAGATACCTTTTTCAAATTTAAAAGAACCAAAAACTCCTATGATGATCAATTCAGTAGCAGAGATTTGAGAAAATATCAGGAAGGAGATAATCTAAAAAGAATTAATTGGAAGGTAAGTGCAAAAAAGAATGAGCTTTTTGTAAAAAACTATGAAAGCACTTCCGGTGAGGAGATATCTGTTTTTTTAGACATGAATAAGAGTAATTATGCCCTTGATATGGAGGGCATAAAAGAAGAGCTAATGGTAGACTTTACTTTATCACTTTTGAACTTTTTTTTAGGAAGGGGTATTAAATCCTCTATCTATCTCAACAAGAAAGATGATAGAAAATTTATTCTTACAGAATCAAGAGATATTCAGAAGCTCATAGAGTATTTAATTACAGAAAGAAGCGATGGAATAAGAGCTGTTGAAAGCTATATCCAAGAAGCAAGTTATGGAATAAATAAAAAGTCAGCGATAGCAATAGTAATGTATAAAGCAACAGAAGGCCTTTGTAAAGAGCTTATAGCTCTTAAAGACAGAGGCTTCAAACCAATGCTCTTTGTGCTGGAAGAGGATAGGACATACCTTACCTATAAGCAAAGGTTAAAAGGGTTCTCTATTCCTAGCTACAGTATTAATGAGCTTTTAGAGGGTTTTGAGATATAATTAATAAAAACGAAGATAGGTGAGCTCATGAAATGGATAAAAGAAAATATTCTTAATATCCTAGTAATATATATTAATATATTTTTTATAATGAAAATTTTAATTGGCTCCTATGGCATCGTCAATGAAGATTGGCTACGGATATTGGGGCTAATTATCTTGGGAACTGTTATTTATTGGATATTTCATACCTTGCTGCATAAAAGCAGGCAAAAGGTGATTTTTCTACTGATAACTATGGCTATTATATTAGGAGCTACTATAATTTTTAGGGGCTTTATAGAAAATTTCATCTATAGTGGTATTGTTTCAAAAATAGATAACATTAATACTCTATTAAATAATGATATGCCCATAAGCTTTGACCTATTTAATAACATATTTTTAGTAACTATCCCAGGTATAACAATCATTGTGTTATGGCTTTCTGCTAGAGGATATTTAGATTCAATTGTTCTAGTTTCTTTTGCTGTAATGACATTCCTTTGGAGTCTTGGTTATTTAGATGGAATTATTCCAAATCTATTTTCTTTTATGGTTATTGTAGCTGTGACCATAGGAGTAAATAATCACAATAGATTTATGAAAAAAACCAAAGAGCAAAGGATAAGAAGAACAAGACCAATTAAAGTATTTATTCCTATAATAGTTTCAGCAATTCTAATATCAATAATCCCAGGGTATTTTCCTTATGCCAAAGATGGGAGATTTGTGGAAGAATGGATTCAGAAATTTAATGAAAAGGTGGTAAAGGGCTGGTCTCCTGATGGGTTGAGCTTTGGAGGTACTGGGAGTAATAATCAATATACTCTTAAAAGCTCTGGTTATTCAGACAGCAGTACAAAGCTAGGAGGGAAACTTAAGCTTGATTATAGTCCAGTACTTAGGGTTTATAGTGATAAGCCTATTTATCTTAAGGGGTCAGTAAAGGATAAATATGATGGTAGCTCTTGGAGAAGCCAGCTAAGTGATTATGAAAAAAGAAATTACTTCATAAGAGGCTACTACTGGGGGGATGAATTAGAAAATACCTCCTCTAAGGCAGTAAGGATAAAGCCTCTTGCAAATTTTAAAAATATATTTTTACCAAATCAAACCCTTAGCTTAACTGCGGATAGAACTTTTTATCTTAGTAATGATGGTGAAGTAGGCTACTTTAATAAATCCAATAATGATGAATATACAATTGAATTTATTGAAGAGGATATGAACCTTAATGGGTCTTTTGGTTATAAAAATAAAGATTATGACTTTATAAATGAAAACTTTAAAGAATATCTGACACTGTATCCAGGGATTACTGATAGAACCATTGATCTTGTGAATTCCTTTAAAACGCAGAGAGAAAGCGATTTGACACTGGTAAAAAAAATAAAGAGCTATGTAAGTGGTAAGTACCCCTATTCCCTTTCCGTTTCGGATGTTCCTAGGGGAGTGGATTTTGTGGATTATTATCTTTTTCAGGAGGGTAAGGGTTATTGTGTGTATTCAGCCTCTGCTATAACTGTTATGCTTAGAATAGCTGGGATTCCTGCAAGATATGTTGAGGGCTTTAAAGTTTCAGGAGATTCCACGGAGGGTTACTATACCGTAACCAATGCTAATGCCCACGCATGGACTGAAGCTCTTATATTCGATGGCTATGGTTATAGATGGATTACTGTAGATGCCTCTACTACTCCCGCTGAGTTTTCTGGTGATTTAAATCCTCAGGAGACAGAGACTGAAGCTCCTCAAGGTGGAATTAATAATGAGGAGATACCTGAAGCTGACAATCCTGAAACTGATAATCCAGTAGTAAATGGACCAAGTGAGGAAGGGAATCAACAGGAGAATACTGATGATACTAAGGAAGGAAATTATTATCAGATAGTATATGTGGTAGCTGCAGTCTTATTTACAGGAATACTGTGGTTTAGCTACTTGGCCTTTAGAAAGAAAAGAATAATTAATGCTAAAAACTTAGCACCTATGTATTATTATTTTAGTAAAAGACTTAGAGGTCTAGGGTATATTAAGCCTGAAAATCTAACTGAAAAGGAATTTATAGCAACCATTAAAGAAGGGGAGCTAAGAGATGAAATGAGTAAACTCATAGAGCTTGTATATCTTGAGCATTATGGAGGAATAGTAAAGAAAAGTGATAAAAATGCTATTTATAGTAATTTAGAAAAAGTCATAAAGAAGTACCAAGGAGGAATAAAATATTATCTTAATAAATTTTTACTAAGGAGATAAAGTATGCACTATAAACTGATATGTATTGATATGGATGGAACGCTATTTAATAGCTCTAAAGAAATATCACAAAGAAATAAGGAAGCAATAAGGAAGGCTCAGGAGGCAGGAATTAAGGTGGTTATAGCCTCAGGTAGGATGTACAATTTTGCCGTGCACCACATGGACTTTCTTGGAATAACCACGCCAGTGATCACTGCTAACGGTGCTTATGTTAAAGAACGGGAGAATGATAAGGTCATATATAAAAAGACTCTAGGATCCCAAAATGCCTTAGAGTCACTAAGAGTATTTGAAAAATATAATGTTTCACCTAATTTCTTTAGTCCTGACTCCATAATAGCTAAAAAAGGAAGTAGATTACTAGGCATATATGAAAAGGCCAATGAAAGCCTTTCAGAAGATACAAGGATAAAAATATATTCTGTAGATAAGGATGAAGATTGGGAAAGGCTCTTAATTGAGCATGATATGGATATATTAAAGTGGATAGCTGTTGAAGAAGATCTTAATAAGCTTGAGAAATTAAAAAAAGAGCTTTCTGCCATTGAAGGAATTGAATTAACAAGCTCAGGATTTAATAATGTAGAAGCTAATAGTAAGGGTGTATCAAAGGGAAGAGCTGTAGAAATAATCGCAAGCTTATATTCAATTTCCAGAGAAGAGATTATCTGTATTGGAGACAGTGACAATGATATTTCAATGATAGAGTTTGCAGGTCTTGGAGTAGCCATGGCAAATGGTAAGGATAACGTAAAGGCCTTGGCAGACTATGTAACAGATAGTAATGATGAGGATGGAGTTGCTAAGGTTATAGAAAAATTTGCTTTAATGAATAAATAACGAGATAAAAATAAATATTAGATATAAATGGTTACAATGGTGGATAATCTTAGCTAATAAAAGCTTTGACTAAAAAATTCACTTATAATAAACTATTAAGTGACCCTTTTTTATAAAGGTGGAATTATCTAAAGCATGGAGGAAGATTATAAGTGAATTTAAATATAGTACTTTTTCAGCCTGAAATCCCTCAAAATACTGGTAATATTGCTCGTACCTGTGTTTTAACCAATTCAACATTGCATCTTATAAAGCCCTTAGGATTTAGTCTTGAAGAAAAGCATCTTATAAGAGCGGGGCTTGACTACTGGCCATATTTAGATCTAAAAATTCATGAAAGCTATGAAGAATTTAGAAAGTGTTATCCAGAAGCAAAGCTTTATTTATCAACAACCCATGGAGCAAAGTATTACGATGAGGTTAGCTATAATGAAGGAGATTTTATTGTCTTTGGTAGAGAATCCTCTGGTCTTCCTCAGTATATTAAAGAGGAAAATAGTGAAACCTGTATAAGAGTACCCATGATTCAGAGCAGCACTCGTTCATTAAATCTATCAAACACCGTTGCCATAGTAGCTTATGAGGCTTTGAGACAAATAGGCTATCCAAATATGAAATAGGGGGGCTAGACTTCATGGATAAGATCAAAATAATCACTGATAGTACCTGTGATTTACCTAAAAGTATTATTGAAAAGTATGATATTGAAGTTATACCATTAGTTATTAATCTAGGAAATGAAAGCTATTTAGATGGAGTAGATATAGATGTTGATACTCTTCTAGAAAAAATGGAGGGAGAGGGGCTACAGGCATCTACCTCACAGGTAGTACCTGCAAGATTTATTGAAACATATGAAAGATATATTAAAGAAGGCTATTCTATAATATCTATGCATATATCATCTCATATGAGCGGGACCTTTCAATCCTCATCCATAGCAAGAGATGCTATAGATAAAGGAGAAATACATATATTTGACTCTAAAAATGTTACCAGCGGGTTAGGAATTTTAGTTCTAAAGGCTGCAAGGCTTAAGGAAGAAGGCAGAAGTGTCACTGAAATCCTTGAGATTCTTGAAGAAAGATCAAATCATATAGAAAGCAACCTTGCATTTGAAAGTCTGGATAACCTTGTTAGAGGAGGAAGGCTTTCAAAAACAGCTGGAGTCTTAGGTTCAGTACTTGGGATAAAGGTTATCCTTGGAGTATTAGAAGGAGAAATGGCTGTAAAGGAAAAGATGAGAGGCTGCAAAAAGGCAGTTAAGTACATAATAGAGGCCTTTGAAAAGAGTGATTACTCAAAAGAAGATCCTGTAATGCTTCTTAGTATTAAGAATAAGGATATATATGAGCCCTTAAAGCAATATTTAGAAGAAAATAATATAGATTATATAGATAATAAGGTAGGATGTACTGTAGGTATACATTCAGGTCCAAGGGCCTGCGGACTTTTTTATTTTATTAAATAATAAAAAAACAGCGAGAATATCGCTGTTTTTTTAATCTGTAAACATTTGAGAAACATAGCATTTTCCATTGCTTCCTAATACAACACCTAATCCAATCCTACCATAGCCCTTCCCTAAAATATTTTCCCTATGGCCTTGAGAGTTCATCCAATCTGAAACAATTTTTGCTGCAGATATATTTCCCCGCAGGGTAGGGGCATTAGTGGAGCTCATAGTCCATATATTCTCTCCAAAGGTTAAGTAGCTGTGGCCATAGCCCTTAGCTAAATCCCAGGGATTTCCAGTGTAGGGGGATTCATGAGAAAAATAATCATATTGAAGCATTTCATTAGCTTTATACCTAGATGCTTGTCGCAAGCTGTTGCTCATAACTAATGCATTGAGACCTGCCTTAGCCCTTTCCTCATTTACAAGAGTTAATATCTCATTTTCTATATCCACTAAAAACTCATAATTGACCTTTGAGGGAAGGTTGGGAAGAGAACCAGTGTTAAAGGTGTTATTGCTGGTATTTGGCTGTCCCTCATTACCAGTGCTTCCTTGTGGAATAGATGGATTACTGCTGGCCCCTCCACCACTTTCTTCAGTTATCTTATTCTCGGCTATACCAGTTCCGTTCCCATTGGGGGGGTTGGGGGTGCCGCTTGGCTGTATTTCAGAAGCAGGGGTGTTATTTGGTATGCCTGTAGAAGTATCTGGAGTTCCTGTAGGAGCTTCCGAGGGTTCAGAAACAATATATCCAGGTTCATTTTGGAGCTTTCCTTCTGTAGAATTTTCAACATTTCTTTTATAACATCCACTTAAAGCTCCTATAAGAAATAACGAAAAAGCTAAGGTTATAATTTTTCTCAAAAAAATCACCATCCTTGATTTATGTAAATTAAAAATGCACTTAATATGATGCTTAGTATGCCCTATTGAAGCAAGTTATATTTGCTATAGGGCATATTTTTATCTATAGAATATTATTTTTCAAATATCAAATAATAAACATGAGCTTATTACAAAGATTTGGATTTATAGCAATGGAGACAACTTATACTTTTTATTAGGAGGGATTTTATGCACTATAAAAAACTAAATTCTACACACCAAGAAAAACTAAATTCATCACACCATAAAAGATTAGATTCTGTGCACCAAGAAAAACTAAATTCATCAAGTATAAATAATACTTTGAAAAAGGCTGTTCTTGTTCCAACAATAGCAATTTTATTAAGCACATTTCTCTGTGGGTGCTTAGGAAGGAATAATACTAACACAGCTACAGACACAAAGCTGAAGATAGGTTTAGTTACTACTCAAGGGGGAGTAAAGGATGGGTCCTTTAATGAGGCAGCAGATAAAGGAGTACTGAGTGCTTCTGAGGAGCTAGGGATTGAAAGATTAAACCCAATAGAATCTAATCAACAGGAACAATATCAACCAAATCTTAAGACTATGGCTAGTATTGCAGATTTAACTATTGGAGCTGGCTTTCTCATGGAAAGCTCGATGAAGGCAGTTTCTGAGCAAATGCCTGATAAAAAATTCTTAATGGTAGATGCTGTGATAAGTAATCCTAATGTTCTTTCAATTTTATTTAAAGAGCAGGAGGGGGCTTATTTAGCAGGGGTCTTGGCTGGTTCCCTTACAAAAACTAATAAAATTGGAATAGTAGGTGGTAAGGAAAGTGCAGTTCTGGAGAGATTCGAAGCAGGCTTTATTGCTGGGGTTGCCTCCGTTAATCCTGCTGCCGCTAAAGATCTTATGCCCTTAAGTTCCAATACTCATGGAAGCTTCGTTAAATATATAAATGATTTTACAGATCAGAGTAAGGCTAAGGAAGCAGCTAATATGCTTTATAATTCCGGAGCAGATATTATTTTTCACACCGCTGCAGGGGCTGGGGAAGGGGTATTTAAAGCAGCTGAGGAAAAGAACCTTTATGCTATAGGTGTCGATTCGGATCAGGCAGTTACCCTTCCTCAATATTCAAAGGTGATACTTTTTTCTATGGTGAAAAAAGTTGATGAGGCAGTAGTTAAGGGAATTAAAAATCTTCAAGAAGGAAACTTTCAGGGTGGAGAAACTATTGTATTGGGAGTTAAAGAAAATGGAGTGGGTATTTCAGATACAATTAATGCAATGGTAACAGAGGATTCTAAAAAACTTGCTGATAAAGCTAAAGAAGAAATAATTTCCGAAAGAATTACTGTTCCGGAAACCCTGGGAGCACTTTTAAAGTTTCAGCCACCATCACTTAATAAATAATTGAGGATACGGCTAGGCCTTTAGAGTCTAGCCTTTATAAAGTAAGCAATTTCCACAGCTCTTATATAATCAAAATTAATTAATTTTTAAGGAGGTTCTTTATGTATTACAAAAAACTTCAATTATCACATGATAAAAAATTTATGTCATTTATTCTTTGTTTTTTAATTTTAGCTACTGCATTTATTAATGGATGCACCTCTAAAAATCAAGGTCAGGGTGCTAATACTAATGGTGAAGTTATCAAGGTTGGGCTGGTTACAGATCAAGGAGGAGCTAAGGATAGTTCCTTTAATGAAGCAGCAGACATAGGAATACAAAGGGCATCAAAGGAATTAGGAATAGAAAGACTTAATCCTATAGAGTCTAAGCAGCAGGAACAGTACCAGCCTAATCTTATAACCATGGCGGGAGTAGCAGATTTAACCATTGCTTCTGGATTTACTATGGAAAGCTCAATGAAGACAGTGGCAGATCAGCTTTCAAATAAGAAGTTTGTAATTGTAGATGCAAAGGTTGACAGTCCTAATGTGGCATCTTATCTCTTTAAAGAAAATGAGGGTGCTTTTTTGGCAGGAGCTATGGCAGGGGCACTTACCGGTACTAATAAGATAGGCTTTATAGGAGGAAAGGAAAGTGAGGTTGTTGGCAGATTTGAGT
>JAEXZL010000069.1 GCA_023451395.1 Bacillota bacterium
ACAATACCGTTATTACCTTCAAATCCATCCATCTCTGTCAGTAACTGGTTTAATGTTTGTTCACGCTCATCATTACCACCAAAGTTGCCTGCATTACGCTTACCACCAATTGCATCGATTTCATCGATGAATACAATACATGGTGCTTTTTCTTTTGCGTCTTTAAATAAACTACGAACTTTAGAAGCACCCATACCTACAAACATCTCTACAAACTCTGAACCAGAGATGGAGAAGAAGGGAACCTTTGCCTCACCTGCTACAGCTTTTGCCAGTAATGTTTTACCTGTTCCAGGAGGGCCAACTAGCAAAGCACCTTTTGGGAGTATAGCTCCAATTTCTTCATATTTTTTAGGATTATGAAGGAAGTCAACAATTTCAGTTAAAGCTTCTTTAGCTTCATCCTGACCAGCAACATCCTTGAAGGTTTTGCCTGTCTGAGCCTCAACATATACTTTAGCGTTACTCTTACCAAAGGTCATTGCATTTGCTCCACCCATTTTTTTAGCTAGTGAACGGGAAAGGAGTTGGCCAAGAACGATAAATATAAGCATAGGGAAAATCCAGCTTAAAAGAAAGCTTGTGATAGGGGACATTTCTTCAGGAATGACTTGAGAAAACTTGACGTTTTCCTTAAGAAGTCTATTAGTTAAATCAGGATCTGAAACTGCTCCTGTGACATACACTTTCTCATTACCTTCTGAATCATTAGCTTTGAAAGCTATCTGAGTGTTATCTATTTCCACTGTCGTGACTTTTTTATCCTCCACCATAGAAATGAAGGTACCGTAATCTACTTCTGTAATCTGCTGATTAATAAAAGCAGGAAGAACATAAGTGTTAATTAACATAAGCACAACAATAGCAATTATATAGTAAAAAATTATAGGCTTTTTGGTTGTCTTTTTATCTTTCATTAATTATCTCCTTTAATTTTTATATACATTAATCTTTTATTTTCTAATGTAGCAATACTGTTTTATATGGTTATAATAAACATATTAAATGGTATTACCTTTAAAGTCAATAGTGCAGGTAGAATTTTTCATAAGCAAGACATAGAGAGGTATATATAAGTAGCTTTAGCATCAGAAGATGAGATTATTCAGTTTACAAAAGTGCTATAGACCTATGCAATAGTTGTGGTAAAATCTCATTATAAGTAATTATTTTATGGAGGTCATATGAAGACACTTTATATTTCAGATTTAGATGGGACTTTGCTTAATAGCAAATCTCAATTGTCAGAAGCCACAAAGAAAGGGTTAAACAAACTTATTGATACGGGGGCACTCTTTTCTATAGCAACAGCTAGAACACCGGGTACTGTAGTTAAGATCTTTGAAGGAGTAAATATTAAGCTTCCCATGGTCCTTATGACAGGAGCCCTTACCTTTGATATGTATCATAAGAGGTATACTGATATCCGTACCTTTAGCGATAGTACTACCAATAGAATAATAGATATATTAGAAGAAAATAATCTTTCTACCTTTATATACACCGTAGAAAATCATCACCTTAATGTATTTTATAAAGGGATAACCAATGCTCTTGAACAAAAATTTATAGACGAAAGAACTGGAAGCGGCTATAAAACCTTTTATTTAACCAAAGATTACTACTGCCTTTGTGGTAAAATAGTTCCAGTTTTATTTTTCATTATGGGTGATTTTAATAAGGTAACAAAAGCTTCAGAGATTATTTCCAAAATTCCTGGTATAAGCTCTTTCTGCTATAGAGATATTTTTGATAAAACAATGGGCTATCTAGAGATTTTTTCTGAAAGTACATCTAAGGCTGATGCAATAAAAAAGCTTGCAGAGAGCTTAGGTGTAGATAGACTTGTTACCTTTGGAGATAATCTAAACGATATACCAATGTTTAATATTTCAGACGAGTGCTATGCTATGAAGAATGCATTTCCTGAGGTTAAAGCTGCCGCTACTGCCACTATAGACAGCAATGATGATGATGGGGTTATTAAATTTCTTATGGAAAGGAATTGCATTGACAGTGTAAGTGGGGAATGATATAAATAGTATGGAATTATTTACATAGTATGCTGTTATAGGAGAATATTATATATGAAGCAATTAATTGATAAGCTAGAAAAACAAGGGGAACTAACCCCTGAAGAATATAAGAAGCTTTTAACTGGATATTCTAAGGAAGACAGTGAATATCTTTTTGAGAAAGCTAGAAAGACTGCAAAAAGCTATTTTGGCAATAAGATATATGTAAGAGGTCTTATAGAATTTACTAATTACTGTCGCTGTAATTGCTATTATTGTGGAATAAGAGCAGGAAATGAAAAGGCTGATAGATATAGGCTTTCTAAGGAAGATATACTAAGCTGCTGTAAGGAAGGCTATGCACTAGGATTTAGAACCTTTGTACTCCAAGGGGGAGAGGATATGACTTATAGTGATGATGATTATGTGAATATAATAACCGCTATAAAGGAAAGCTATCCTGATTGTGCTATTACATTATCCATAGGAGAAAAGAGCTATGATTCATATTTGAAATATTTTCAAGCGGGAGCGGATAGATATCTCTTAAGACATGAAACCTATAACGAAGATCATTATAATAAGCTTCATCCTGAAAGTCAGAGGGCAGCGGAAAGAAAGCAATGTCTTATGTATTTAAAAGAAATCGGATATCAGGTAGGAACAGGCTTTATGGTAGGCTCACCTTATCAAACTATTGATAATCTTGTGGAGGACTTGCTATTCATAAAAGAGCTTAAACCTCAGATGATTGGAATTGGTCCTTTCCTTCCTCATGCAGATACTCCTTTTAAGGATATGCCAAAGGGAAGCTATGAGTTGACACTATTTCTAATAGGTATTTTGAGGCTTATGATACCTAATGCTTTAATACCTTCCACCACTGCACTAGGGACAATCAATCCTTTAGGAAGAGAAGCAGGAATACTTGCTGGAGCAAATGTAGTTATGCCAAATCTTTCACCGGTTAAGGTAAGAAAAAAATATTCTCTTTATGACAATAAAATATGCACTGGGGAAGAAGCAGCAGAGTGTAAGATGTGCCTTCATAACCGTATGAGAAGCATAGGCTATGAAATAGTGGTGGATAGAGGAGATTTTTCAGATAAAAAGGCTCCTAGAGCTTTAGAACTTAAGAGCCTATAAGAAAAAGCTTCATTATTATATGCAATAAAAAGGGTGAGTACTATGATAGTAGAAGTTAGAAAGGTGAAAATTGGAGAAGGTATTCCTAAGATATGCGTTCCTATTGTGGGGAAAACAAAGGAAGATATTATAAATGAAGTGAATGCCTTTGATAACATACCTCTTGATTTAGTGGAATGGAGAGGGGATTTCTTCGAGGATATATTTAATGAAGAAAGTGTAAAGAAAGTGCTAGGAGAATTAAGATTAATCCTTGGAGATATTCCATTATTATTTACCTTTCGAACATTGAAAGAGGGAGGAGAAAGAGAAGTAGATCCTCATAAATACTGTGAATTAAACAAAAGAGTAATAGAAACAGGACAGGCAGATCTAATAGATGTGGAGCTCTTCACTGGGAAGGAAATAGTAAAAGATATCATAGACTTTGCTCATGACCATGGAGCTTGGGTTATTGGCTCAAATCATGATTTTCAAAAGACACCGCCAAAGGAAGAGATAATTGCTAGGCTTAAGGAGATGAAAGATTTAGGAGCAGATATTCCTAAAATAGCAATTATGCCAAATTCAAAAAAAGATGTCCTTGCCCTTTTGGAGGCAACCCTTGAAGCCACCGAAAAATACAATCTTGGTCCTATTATTACCATGTCTATGTCTAACCTTGGAGCCATAAGCAGAGCCTTTGGAGAGTTTTTTGGCTCTTCAATAACCTTTGCTTCTGCTGGGAGATCCTCTGCTCCAGGACAAATAGAGGTTAAAGAGTTAGACAGTATTTTAAAAGCTATTCATAAAACTTTAATTTAAAAATAAGGGATATTTTTAATATAATTACAGATTACTGATTCACGTAAAAGGACACCGAAGGGGGTAAACCC
>JAEXZL010000078.1 GCA_023451395.1 Bacillota bacterium
TTAGCTTATGAGCTTCTATAATGCTTTCCTTACTAAGCACGTCACAGCTAACTCCTAAAGCTACCTTACCTTTTGCTCTTAATTCATTAGCTTTCTTTTCTGCAGTTTCAAGATTTCTTCCTAATATAGCAACCTTTGCACCGCACTCTGCTAGAGCCTCTGTCCAGGAAGCACCTAAAACCCCAGTTCCTCCGGTTATTACAACCACCTTTCCACTTAAATCAATATTAAAGGGCAAGTCCATAGTTAATATACTCCTTTTTCTAAGGTTTCAATTATTCCTGTTATATACATGGCACCTAATGCTCGGTCATATAAGCCATAGCCTGGTCTTCCTGTTTCTCCCCAAATCATCCTTCCATGATCTGGTCTTATGTAGCCTTGAAAGTTATTTTTGTGAAGGGCCTTCACTATTGCTACTATATCTAGAGAACCGCAGGGGGAATAATGAGCGCATTCTTCAAAGCTGTCATCCTCTAATAGCTTAATATTTCTTATATGCATAAAATGGATTCTATTCATGGCGGAATATTTATCCACCATCCTAACTACATCGTTAAAAGATGCTGAGCCTAAAGAACCGGTGCATAAAGTTAAACCGTTATATTCACTATCTACAAGCTTTAAGAATCTATCTAAATTTTCTTCCCTTGTGATTATTCTTGGAAGACCGAAGATGCTGTATGGAGGATCGTCAGGATGTATAGCCATCTTAACATCACATTCTTCAGCTACAGGAATAATTTCCTTTAGAAAATATTCAAGGTTTGTCCAGAGTGCTTCTTCATCAACCTTTTCGTATTTATGAAAGATATCTGCAAGCTCATCCTTTGTATAGCTAGCATCCCAGCCTGGCAGTGACAATTCACCCTTTAATGGATCCATTTTTGCAAGCTGATCCTTATAGTAAACCAGTGCTGTGGAACCATCCTCTAAGGTCTTAGCCAGTTCTGTACGAGTCCAGTCAAAAACAGGCATAAAATTATAGCAGATAACTTTAACTCCTGCTTTAGAAAGATTTCTTATATTTTGTTTATAGTTTTCTATGTACCTATCTCTAGAAGGTAGCCCAAGCTTTATATCTTCGTGGACAGGGACACTTTCTATCACGTCAAATTTTAAACCTACAGCTTCTACTTCACTTTTAAGAGAATCAATTCTTTTCATATCCCAGATTTCCCCTACGGGAACATCATAAATTGCAGTAACTATGCTGTACATGCTGGGTATTTGCCTAATGTACTGAAGTTTTACAGGGTCTTCTTTTCCATACCATCTAAATGAGAGTTTCATATTTACCATCCTCCATACTTTATTTTTTATATTTATATAGGCATTTCACTTAAGAAGCTTTATTAAAAGGGTCCTTTACGTCTAAGAAGCTCAGATATCTCTCTTTGGGTAATTAAAATTTTTTTTGAAAGTTCCTTTATTCTATCATCGGTCATTCTAACTGTTGGACCTGAAATACTAAAGGCACTATTGACCTTGCCCTTGTGATTAATTATGCAGACAGCTATGCATCTTACTCCTGTTTCATTTTCTTCGTTATCAATGGCATAACCAAGTTTTTTTATAAGCTCCAGCTCCGTCAGTAATTTGTCAAAGGAAGTATTGGTGTATTCTGTTTTTTTCTCTATGGTGCTTCTATCCCAAATATCCTTTACCTCCTGCAGGGAAAGTTCTGAAAGAATTACTTTTCCTACTGCAGTGCAGTACATAGGACGAGCAAGGCCTATACGAGAGGCCATACGGATAGAACTTCCCTCCATATACTGAGGTTCCACCTTATCTATATAAACTACCTGAGAATCACTTCTTTGAACTAGATGTATAGTTTCCTTGGAATCTGAAGAAAGCTTTTCTAAATAAGGATGTACTAAAGATACTTCATCTACTCCCTCAAGTATTTTTCCTGCTATCTCCACTAATTTAAAGGTAGGAGAATATTTTCCACTATCTTCATTCTGTTTTACATATCCCATTTGAATTAGGGAAAGGAGCATTCTGTGAACGGTACTTTTATGAAGCTGTACCCTGCTACTTAATTCCATAAGGCCTGCTGACTTTAGCTCTGCTATCGTTTCCAAAATCAAAAAAATTCTTTCTGCTGATTGTATAGGATTTTTACTTTCCATATACTTTCCTTTCTATAGCATGAAATATTTTAAAACTTCATTTCATATTGTGAAACTATTATTACTATTCTAACATTAAGTACCTAGTTATGGAAAGAACTATTTACTAATATTACCTAAATACAAACATTAGATTAATATAAGACTGTATTTGATATAATAATACCTTGTAAAAACGAACTATACATGATAATATTAAAAAATAGTTCGTTAAAATGAACTGGTTATTATAATACATTATCGTATATGATAGGTAAGTTGAATTTGTTGTAAAGCTATGCTTATCAAGAGAGGAGTTTTATATGGAATTACTTCAAGATTTTTTAGCAGCTATTGGTGTAGTATTAAATGGAATTCCCCAAGGGCTCTTGGCAATTTCTATGGGATTTGCTTCTGTGCCCACTGCTTTAGGCTTTATTATAGGTGCTATTGCCTGCTTTGCTCTTGGCTCTGTAGCACCCATATCCTTCCAAGCAGAGACTATTGTTATGGCTGGGACCATGGGGAAAAATATGCGTGAACGTTTCTCTATGGTATTCTTCGCAGGATTGTTAATGGTAGTTCTTGGATCACTGGGTCTATTATCATTAATAGTTGATTTTGCAGGTGATGTTGTATTAAATGCTATGATGGCTGGGGTAGGTTTTGTACTTGCTAAGCTTTCCATTGATATGGCTAAGGAAAATAAGCTTGTAGGCATTGTATCCATTGCTACCGCAGTTATAGTTTATTTCTTCATGGGTCAGAATTTAGTTTATACAATTGTTATTTCTCTTATTGTTTCTAGCATTGCTTCTAAGCTTTCTGGACAGGAGACAAGCTCTTTAATGCCTAAGGAGAAAATTGGAAAACTTACAATGATTAAACCAACCTTTAACTTTTCTGTTCTTAGGGGGATGCTGGCCCTAGCATGCTTAACTGTTGGAGCTAATATTGCCTTTGGCTCTATAACTGGAGGAATTGCAGGAACATCTCAGAATATTGATCATCTTACTATTTATTCAGGTCTTGCAGATGCTGCCAGCTCACTTTTTGGAGGAGCACCAGTAGAGGCAATTATATCTGCAACAGCCAGTGCACCAAATCCTGTTACTTCAGGAATAATAATGATGGTAATTATGGCGGCGATACTATTTACTGGAATGCTTCCTAAAATAGGAAAATTCGTACCAAGCCAATCTATTGCAGGATTTTTACTTATTCTTGGAGCAGTGGTAACCGTTCCTACTAATGCTGCTATTGCATTTTCTGGTACAAACCCCGGTGATAACATTGTGGCAGGAGTAACCATGGGAGTTACAGCCTTTACTGATCCATTTATTGGAATGATATGCGGTATTGGGCTAAAACTGCTTTTTGCTGCAGGTTTAGGTTTATAAGAGGAAGGAGATAAGGATTATGAGTACATATGAGTTAAAGGTAGCAGGTTTAACAAGAGAGCTGCCTATTATAAAAATAGCTCCAGAGCTAGCTATAGCGAGCTTTGTTATTCTTGGGGATTGCGAGCTTGTTACTGCATCCGCTTTAGAGCTTTCAAAAAAACTGCCTAAGGTTGATTATCTAATTACTGCAGAGGCAAAGGGAATACCTCTTGTTAATGAATTGAGCCGACTCCTTAATCTGCCTAAGTACATTGTTGCTAGAAAAAGCATTAAGCCTTATATGAATAATCCCCTTGTAGATGAGGTGGTATCAATTACTACTCAAAAGCCACAGGTTTTATGCCTAGATGGCAGTGATGCAGAGCTTATTAAGGGAAAAAATGTTGCCCTTATTGATGATGTTATATCTACCGGAGAGTCTTTAGATGCCCTAAATCGCCTTGTGGAAAAAGCCGGGGCTAAGGTATCAGCCAAGGCTGCAATTCTTGCAGAGGGAGATGCATCAGAAAGAGAGGATATAATATTCTTAGAGAAGCTTCCACTATTTAAATTATAATTTGAAAAACACAAACCTTTAGGTGATAAAAATTCGTAGAACTTTTGAGGATGGACTTGTCAGGCTGGTTCTGTTTTGTAGGCGGTTTCTTTTTGAGTGCCTACTACAGTGGGGCGCTTTATGCCCATTTAAGGTCAAATGTTGATAGTTGCAAAATAGGTATGCGGATAACTCATAGTAATGAGCTATCCGTTTTTTATTGTCCTTTTTAAATGAAGTATTGAAATTTTTCAGTAGAAAGGATAATTATTATGTTAGAAAAAAACAGGTGGAAAACACAATTTATAATCGTAGCATTAAGCCAGGCAATTTCATTATTAGGGAGTCACGGTGTTCAATTTGCATTAATTTGGTGGCTTGCAGAGCAAACTTCATCCCCTTTAATGCTTGGAATATCTGGTCTTGTAGCGTATTTGCCTATGACACTACTTAGCCCTATTGCTGGAATTGTTGCGGATAGGGTAAATCGGAAATTTGTTTGCATTTTCTCAGATATGGCAATGGGGGTAATTGCCATGATTTACGCTGTTCTATTATTCTTTTTTGACCTGCCTGTGTGGACGGTATTTATTATGCTATGTGTGAGAGGAATTGGTAGCACCTTTCAGCAGCCTGCAATTCAGTCCATTATTCCGCAGCTCGTGCCAACATAACAGCTTGTAAAAACAAATGGATGGATGCAACTGATGAATACAGGGTCCTTTTTTCTAGGATCAGTTATTGGAGCATCTCTTTATGCAATTTTTCCTATGTCAGTTGTTTTAATGAGTGACGTGATAGGAGCTGTATTAGCAAGTATAGCATTGGCAGTTGTAAAAGTTCCAAAATTAGAGAGAAAACAGATACAAAATGAAAACATCGTGATACAATTTAAAGAAGGGTTTCAAGTCTTTGGTACTCATATTGATTTAATCGGCAACAATGCCTGTGGGCTTATTGATAAGCAGTCCTATGGCAGAAAAAGTTGGGGTAAATACGCGGAAGGATTATTGAGTATCCAATTATCCTATAATGAAAGATCAGCTTCCGCAAGCAGACATTTATGTATATGAATCAGATAATAAAGTACAAGGATTTGTTGGTATGATAGGCGATTATCTTGCGGGAATTTTTGTTGATAAAAAATTTCGTTCTATGGGGATTGGAAAAAGTCTCTTAGAATATATCAAAGGAATGTATCCATCTTTTTCCCTGAATGTATATCAGCAAAACAAAGGTGCGGTAGATTTTTATTTAAGAGAGGGCTTTTCGACTATTTCAGAAGGTTTTGATGAAGATACAGGAAAAATGGATTATACAATGTCGTGGAATAGAAATAAGAATATAGATGAAGAGTAGACATGCCTATATTTGGCAGCAAAAAATGTACAAAATTCCAGAATGGTTGGAAAGATAAAATATTTAAGGTTAAAGGAAAGGAGATTGAAGATGAAAGAAAAAATGAATATTGAACATTTGATTGAAAATAGCATTCAAATAAGGCAATATAATGAAACGGATTTTGAACGGTTGTCTAAAATTCATGACGATGCTCGTAAAAACGAATTAGCATTAGCCAATCTATCTGCTGCATTCATTCCCTTTTCCGTTGCATCTATAAACGAGGGCTTATTTGATTATGATGTTTATATAGCTGAGTATGAAGGTGTCGTAGCAGGTTTTATTGCTTTCAACACAGAAGAAATCGCTTGGTTATATGTTGATGTAAATTATACTGGTAGAGGAATCGGAAAGAGCCTTATAAACTTTGTTTTACAAAGACTGGATGGGAACGTAACTATCGAGGTGCTTGCAGGAAATACTCCAGCTATTGCGTTATATTCTTCTTTTGGGTTTTCAATTCAAGAAACGGTGTCTGGTGTAATGCCTGGAAACGAATCCTTTGAGGTAACCGTTCATGTGATGAATATATAAATTGATGATGCACTATAGGCATAATAGAATGCTCATAGTGCTTTTTAAAATAGAAGCTCTTTATTCTCGGTGGATATCAGCTAGGCTATGGAATATCAGCTAAGCTCTTAATATCTAAGGCTAGCAATAATTTGGAAATCCCTTTGGCTTTCCGTTACTAGCTTTTCCTTATATGGGAAGGTGCTTTCAAAGACCTCGAATTCTTTATTATTAACCTCAAAAGAACTATCCTCAAAAAGCCTGCCGGAGATATTATCCAGTGCTCCAGGTGTAAGCTCAAGAGCCATGAGAGCAGCGGCAAATTTTCCGTCAGAGGTTTTTATATCAAATTTATCTCCGCAGCGGAAACCAAATCTTCCATAGTATCTAGGATCTCCATAGATGCAAATTGCTTTGTAGCCCAAGGCTTTTGCCTCTCTTAAAGAGTGGTTTATTAAGGCACTTCCAATGCCCTTATTTTGATAAGAGGGGAGAACACTGATGGGACCGAAGGTTATAACCCTATGAGAGACATTTTCCTCATCAATTATTTTGGAATGGCTATAGGCAATATGACCTAAAATTTCTCCATCCTCTTCTAAAATAAAGTCCAGTTCTTTAATAAAGGCAGGACTTTTTCTCAGGTTATGAAGCATAAAATGCTCACTACAGCCTGGAGTATAAAGATTCCAAAAGGCCTCTCTTGTTAGCTCCTCTACCTTTCTATAATCCTTTTCTTCTTCTAATCTAATTTTCATAATAAATCCTCACTTAATATTAATATATTTGAAGAAATGCTTTAGCTTATAAAATATTGCTATTATACTTTTTTATATTTAATGTATGCTTTTTTATATTACGTATACAATAATAGGTAAAACACAAATTAAGGATATGTATTAGAATGAATTATAATTACTTATTATACACTTCTAATCAATTACTAGAAATGGCTAATTTCTCTAAACAAATATTTTCTTTTAATTTTTGCACAAGTTTGTAACCATTGCAAAGTTTACAAGTGATGTGGAAGGATAGTAGAAAATATGATATAATTCCTTTGGAAAATTGGGAAAATTCTGCACTTAATTTATATAGTCTATGTTAGTAAGAGCTTTGAAAACGAGGGGGACTTTGGATTGCTTATTTTTGATGGAAGTGAGAAGGAAATTGGAAGAGGAGCACAAGCCGTTGTTTTCTATTACAATGGTTTCGCCTATAAAGTTTACAAAGATGATTATCCGAAAGAGTGGATTCATAATGAATTTCTTGTTCAAGATGAAATTAATAAAACTAATTTGTCTGTTGTAAGATATCATGAAACAGAAGAACCTAACATCATAAAAATGGATTTTATAAATGGTATGACATTAGCAGACCGCATGGTAAAAGAAAAGTATAAAAATGGTGTAAAAGACATAATAGAACTTCAGAAAAAGGTACATATATTCACGGGGTTAGATCTTCCAACTTTTAAGCCTCTTGCTATAAGAGCTGTAAATTCATTGCAGATTGACCAGCAAAAGAAGGGTAGAGCACTTAAATTTCTTGATGATATACCAGATAAGAATTCTTTGTTACATTTAGATTTTCATTTTTTGAACATTATGTATGCAAAAGAAAAATACTATATAATAGATTGGGTTAATGCAAGAATTGGCAACCCAATTTATGATTTTGCAAGAAGTTATGTCATATTGAATGAGTTTGTATTTCGAATCAGTAGAAAATATTTATCCCTTATAATTAAAGATAAAGACATTGATACCACTAATTTAAGAAAGGCGATTTATATTATGGCATTGCTTCGATTAAGAGAAAATAGACACGAAAAAACATTAGGACTAATTGAAAGCTTAGATGAGGAGCTAGCTTTATAATGAAATTAAGCTTAATTAAGTAAATACAGCTTAGATAAAGGAGGGTAAGATGAGGTTATTTATTGCAATTAATTTTACAGAAGAAATAAAATCTATGCTCTATGAGTGTGCTCAGGAGTTAAAAAGTCATTCTAGGAAAGGCAATTTTTCCAATAAGGATAATCTGCATTTAACATTGGCCTTTCTTGGAGAGCTTCCAGAAGATAGGATAGAGGATATTGAAGAGGCAATGGAGGAAGTTAAAGCATCACCCTTTACGCTAGAATTTTCACAGCTGGGCAAATTTGATTCTAGAAGCAGAGGAGAGGCTCTGTATTGGTGTGGAGTTAAAGCTAATCCTAGTTTACAGGGGATTCAAAGGAAGCTTTTATCAGCTTTACAGGAGAAATGATTTCCAGTAGATGATAGACCTTTTAAGGCTCATATCACCCTAGGGAGAAGATGTATAATGGAAGAGGGATTTGCTGAAAGGAACCTTTCCTGCAAAATTTCTGATACCTCTATGGAGGTAACATCCATTAGCTTAATGAAATCTGAAAGAATTAAAGGCGTTCTTACGTATACTGAAATTTATAATAGAGAGCTTTAGATTAATTTAAGGGGGATAGGTGAATGTTTGAGATTAAGATAAGAAGACCAAAAACTGAAGACATTGAAGGGCTTAAAGAATTTTTTAAGGAAGTGATTACTCATACCTTTATTAAAGAGGGTGTAGGTGATAGAACAGAAGATATTAATGAAGAAATTAAAACAAAAGAAAAATATTTAAAAAGTGACCTTGATAGTAATGGAGGGGAGAGATATTTTCTTATTGCCTTTCATGATAATAAGGTCATAGCTACTATAGAATATGGCACTCCCAATGAGCTTATTAACTCATGCACTAAAGGCTCATTAAAGAATATTCCTGAAATAGGTACGGTTTTTGTAAAACCAGATTTTCAGGGTCAGGGAATAGGAAGTCTTATGATAAAGAAAATACTTATTGCTATAGAAGAAAAGGGTATAATGGAATTCTGCCTTGATAGCGGATATCCAACTGCTCAGATGATATGGCTAAAGAAATTTGGACAGGCAGATTATATATTAAAGGATTATTGGGGTGAAGGCATGGACCATATGATATGGATCAGGGCACTTAAGGATATTCAATGCTCCCATTGCTCCAAAGTAAAATAATAATTCATAATAATTTAGTATTCATTGTTTCCTCCATATAAGAAAAATATTAAGCACTATAAGCCTTAATGATAGTTAGAGGTAAAGTTAAAGGCATTAATATCGATACTAATTAAGGTAGATAAAATGATAAATAACATATGGATAAATACAAGGGGGATAAACATGAATTTTAAGAGGTTGCCAGGGAGAAAGGGAAAAAAGAAGGTCAATAACAAAGTAAGAAGAGTTTCCCTGGCTAGAAAGCTAATATTATACACTACTGTCTGCATTTTAATAGCTTCATTAGTACAAACGGTCATAAGCATTTTTTTGTTCGATTCCACTACTAATGATACTATAAAAGCAGAATCTAAAAGCACCCTAGAGACAGCCATGGATACTATATCAGGTTACATGGAGGAGTATGAGAATCTAGTTACAGCTATATCTATGGATGAGCATCTTATTAGGACCATAGAAGAGGATAATAAGGAACTAATACCTACGCATTTTAAGAATTATATAGAAAGTCACAAAGCTCTTCAGTACGTATATTTTAAGGGGTTGGATAGAAAGATAATTACCTATCCCATAACTCCAATAGAGGAGCCTGGGGATACAAGCACACCGGATAAATATTTAATCATTGCAGAGAAGGATAGTAATCCTTATTGGTCAGAAGCTTATCTTGATGCTACCTCTAACAAGTGGGTCATTACTGTGCTTAAGGGCATTTATAATAATGGAAAATTTCTTGGCTATGTTGGTCTGGATTTAAAACTCGATCAGATGAGTGATATGATTAATGAAATAAAATTTGGAGATACAGGGGAGTTTACCTTAACTGATAATTTAGGTATAGTGGTCACAGCTAATAACAAAGAGCTCATAGGATGGGAGCTTCCTGTAAAGGATTTAAAAGACTCGGTGGAAAAGAATAAAGAGGGAGAGCTTACCTATAAAGAAGAGGGGGATACTTATTATTCTATCTTTAAAGAGTTTTCAAAGGGAGAAATGAAAATAGTTGCAACAATAAATATGGGCGAATATGATGAAGCAAAAAATAGCTTTTATTTAACAACTATACTGGCTATCTGCACTATCCTGGTTTTAAGTATAATTGTAAATATTGTATATGTTAAAAGGATTCTTAAGAGGTTACTGTACTTAAGAGAGGATATGAAAGAAATTCAAAAGGGAGATTTAACAATAAGGGCCAAGGTTGGTCTTCAAGATGAAATAGGTGACTTGGCTGAGGGCTTTAATATAATGATAGATAATCTTAAGGATTTAATTGTAAGCACCTCAGAAACAGCTAACACCTTAGGGGAAGAGTGCATAGCAGTACAGGAAGCTTATGGACAGGCAGTTCAAAGTGCTGAACAAGTTTCTCAAACTATCGATGAGGTTGCTAAGGTAACAGGAGCCCAATCAATTGAGGTGGATAATGTAGTTACGGAAAATGAACGATTATCAGCTTCAATAAATGAAATTGCAGCATCACTTGAAGAAGCAGTATTCCTAAGCTTTAAGGCCCAGACGTTAAATAGTGAAGGTATGGAAACCATCAATAATCTTGTTACTACCTCAGATAATACCTCAAGAAAAACTGAAGAGGTTCTTGATAATGTTCAGCATATAGCAGATAGTACTAACAAAATTCATATAGTGCTGGAGGCTATAAATGACATAGCAAATCAAACAAATCTCCTTTCTCTTAATGCTTCTATTGAAGCAGCCAGGGCTGGAGAGGCAGGAAAAGGCTTTGCAGTAGTGGCAGGAGAAATAAGAAAGCTTGCTGAGCAGTGTCAAGAGGCAACAGAGGATATAAGAAAGATAGTATTAGATATTACTGGTAAGACCGGAGCTGCAGTTAACAGTATGGAGGAAACAAGGACTATTACTTCTATGCAGATAGAATCTGTAGGAAATACAGAGAAGGCCTTTAGTAACATTTCCAACAGTCTTGAATCATTAATAAATACAATTAACAATATAAATGATAAGAATAAATCTATGGTTATACAAAAGGATAGAATTGAAGAATATATGCAATCCTTATCTTCTGGAATGCTGGAAATTTCCGCTTCTGCAGAGGAGATAACCGCATCAACTGAGGAACAAGTGGCTATGCTGCAGGAGGTAAATGCTTTAACAGCACAGTTTGGAGTATTGGCTAAAAATCTTCAGGATCAAATAGGTTTATTTAAGGTAAATTAGCAGAGCATAAAAATTTAGCCGTCTCTATCCAGCACAATGTGTAAGTACTGGATAAAGACGGCTATTATTTATTCTTAGACTAAATTTTTAATTAATCACAGATAGCAAGTCCAAAGGTTCTGAAAGCCTATAGGTTTCAGATAATTTTTTTGTTATGATAGAACCCCATTCTGCCAGTGCAAAATCAACTTTTGCATTGTTGGCACAGTTCATGTCATATATACTATCGCCAATATAGAGCAATTCTTCGCAGGATGTTTTTGTACTTTCCATGTACTTGAGAAGGGGTACTGGAGATGGTTTGTGCTCAGATGTATCATCAGAGCAGATAACCCTGCTAAAATATTTGTGTATATCATATTGTATGAAATCATGTTCAAATTCTTTTCTTGTTTTTGAGGTTACAATCCCTAATTCATAGCCGCATTTTGTAAGTGTGTCGAGGAGTTCGGCGATACCTTCAAAAACCAATATACTATCACTATATTTATTCATATTTTCAATCCACAAACCTAAAACAGAGGGAACATCCCCAATATTAAGTTTTTTTAAAGCATCTACTCCAGTTATTCCTAAAGCAAAGGTCAGTTCACTAAGCTCTATTAAGTTTCCTGTCACAGTTTTTACAGTTTCCTGTAAAGAGCGTAAAATCGCATATTCTGTATCAAGTAATGTTCCATCAAGATCAAAGACGATATGCTTATATTTCATTTTCAGCCTCCTTAACGCAAGTATCTATAAAGCATCGAATAGCTTATCTGTGCATATTCTAACATATACTTCTGAAAAAATCATTATAATGAAAAGGCCGATTTATTTTGATTTTATGCCTACTCTATTATTGAAATTGAGAATAATAGAGCTTAGAATAATAACCCTTTTTAGCCATTAGTGCCTCATGATTACCCTGTTCAATTATATTGCCATCCTTAACTACCAAGATGATGTCTGCATTTTGAATGGTGGAGAGCCTATGGGCTATGACAAAACAGGTCTTTCCTTCCATTAGTTTATACATTGCTCCCTGAATTTGAAGCTCTGTGCGGGTATCTACATTGGAGGTGGCTTCATCTAGAATGAGCATATTAGAATCTAAGAGCATTGCCCTTGCAATGGTTAATAGCTGCTTTTGCCCTTTGGAAATATTAATGCCTTCTTCACTTATTAAGGTATCATAGCCTTTAGGAAGATGAGTGATAAAGGAATGTATCTTAGCTGCCTTTGCTGCTTCTATCACCTCTTCTAAGGTAGCATCAGGCTTACCATAAGCGATATTTTCAAAGATGGTGCCGTGAAATAGCCAGGTATCCTGAAGAACCATGGTGTAGGCTTTTCTTAAGCTTTTTCTCGTTACCTTCATAATAGGGGAACCATCCACTGTAATTTCACCCTTAATTGGATCGTAAAATCTCATAAGAAGATTAATAATGGTGGTCTTACCAGCACCAGTAGGTCCTACAATGGCTATAAGCTGGCCTGGTTCTGCTTTTAGATTAAGATCCTTAATTATTATCCTTTCAGGAACATAGCCAAAATCCACATGTGAGATATCCACCTTTCCCTGAGAGTTAGTAAGCTCATAGGAATCAGGTGAATCCTCTGGCTCAGGGGCTTCATCAAGTAGCTTAAAGACTCTTTCTGCTGCGGCAATTGAGGACTGAAGCTCACTTATGATGTTTGCAATTTCATTTATTGGTCCTGAAAATTTTCTTGAATAAAGGACAAAGGCCGATAAATCACCTAAGGTTATTCCCTTTTTTACATAAAGGAGAGCACCAAGGATGCTTATTAAGGATAAAGATAGATTATTTATTAGGTTTACTGAGGGACCAACCATAGTGCCGTAATAATCTGATTGATAATAGGCCTGTACAGCTTCTTCGTTAAAGACATCAAAGCGGCCTATCATAGTTTTCTCTTGGTTATAGGCTTTTATTGTCTTCTGTCCTGAGATGTTCTCCTCCACAAAGCCATTTAAATTTCCCAACTTACGAGATCTCCTTCTAAAGAGAGGTCTTACCCTTCCACTCATGTATTTAGTTAAGATTATAGAAATTGGTATAGTAAATAAAAATACTAAAATTAGCTGTGTTGATATGGTCACCATCATAATAAAGGAAACTATAACAGTAATGAGGCTTGTAAAAATCTGAACCACGTCCGTTGATAAGGAGGTGTTAATAGTATCAATATCATAGGATATTCTGCTTATTATATCTCCCGTCTGATTCTTATCAAAAAAGCCTACGGGCAGATCTAAAAGCTTGTTAAATACATCATTCCTCATACGCTTAATAACCTTTTGGGTTAGATTAATCATCAGCACCGAAAGTATGTAGGAAAGCAGAGAGGATAGGAGATAAAAGGCTACCATAAGCATGGAGTAATAAAATACCCTTTGAAAGTTAACCATTCCCTTTCCAAGGCTCATGGCATCAATGGCTAGGCCTGAAAGCTTAGGGCTAATTAAAGCCAGAAGGTTGCTGACTACAGAAAGAAAAAATGCCAGAAATAGCAGCAGCTTAAATTCATACAAATAGGACCAGAGTCTTAGAAGTACATATTTTTTACCTTTTTTATTACCTCCATTAGCACCGGAAATATCATTAGACATCTCCTTCACCTCCCATCTGTGTACGACTTATATCTCTATATACTTCACAAGAGTCTAAAAGCTCCTGGTGGGTACCCAGTGCCAGAAGTTTTCCTTCTTCTAAAACCATAATCTGCTCAGCGTGCATAATTGAGCTGACTCTTTGAGCAATTATTATAGAGGTGGTATTTTGATAGTTCTCTCGAAGATTTCTTCTTAATGCTGCATCAGTTCTGTAATCTAAGGCACTGGAGGAATCATCTAAAATTAGAATCTCCGGATTCTTTGAAAGAGCTCTGGCAATTAATAATCTTTGCTTTTGGCCTCCGCTTAAATTAGCTCCCCTAGAGTCAATTGGGTAATCGACTCCTTCATTGAAGGAAGAGACAAATTCCGCTGCCAAGGCATTTTCTAAGCCTTTGTTAAGCTCTTCTTGGGAGAGATCCCTGCCAAAGGCAACATTTGAACCTAGAGTGTCTCTAAAGATAGTATCATTTTGAAGGGTAACACCAAAGAGAGTATGGAGAATCTCCTGGGGAATGCTTCTTATGTCCCTTCCATCAATTCTTATAGAACCTTTGTCCACGTCATAAAAACGCATTAAAAGCTGTATAATAGTGGTTTTACCACTACCTGTAGGACCTATAATGCCTAAGGTTTCTCCTCTTTTTAATTTAAAGTTAATATTAGTTAGATTATCCTCATTTTTATTGTAGGAAAAGGAAACATTATCAAAAACAATATGATAATCCTCTTCCTTAGCTGGAATAGACTGAAGCTTTAAATCCTCTTCCATATCCATTATTTCACTTATACGATTTCCAGAAGCAACACCTTTAGAAAAGATAACAAAAATTCTTGTTATAGTGAGCATTGCATTTAAGATGATTGTAAAGTAAGAAAGGAAAGCAATTATCTTTCCCGGAGAGGAGAGACCAGTATTAACCCTAAAGGCCCCTACAATGATAACCAGTACCAGTCCTAAATTCAAAAATAAATTCATTAAGGGACTGGAGGAGGCCATGTTAATGCTTGCTTTTTTTTCACTGGCAACAACAGCTTCATTAACCTTCTCAAAACGACCCTTTTCATAATCAGTTTTAGAGAGAGCTTTTATAACCCTTATTCCAGATATATTTTCCCTAACTATTCGCACAAGACTTTCCACTGTCTGCTGAAGCTTGTTAAATAGCGGAATACCCCTTTTAGATATCAAGTATACCGCAAAGGTGATAAAAGGGATTATACATAGAAGAACAAGAGTAAGCACAGGGTCTAAGGTAAGAGTTATAATTATACCGCCTAATAGGAGTATAGGTGCTCTGATACCTATTCTCTGCATCATACCAATTAATTGATGAAGATTGTAGGTATCTGAGGTAAGTCTGCTTACTAGGGAGGGAATTGTTACTTCGTCTATCTGACCACTGGACAGGGTAGTGATTTTAGCAAAGAGGTCATGACGGATTTTTCGCATAGTATCCCTTGTAACTTTTGCAGCCATACGGTTAGCCAGAATGTTACCCCCTAAACCCAGGGCGGAGCAAAGGATCATAATACCTCCCCATAGCATTATTTTAGAAGTATTCTCTAAAGGAACAACATAATCAATCATATAGGATAAAATCCAAGGCAGAAATAGATCCATAATAGTAGCAATGAATTTTATTGTTAAACCTAGGGCCATTCCCAAAGCATAAGGACGTAAATAAGAGAAAATTCTCTTCATGATCTTCCACCTTCTTTTTCCAAAAATTCCTCTTATATTATAACACTATAAGAAGAAAGCACAATTAGAGATAATAAGAAGTAACAATTCTTTAAAAAAGAATAACAGTAGAAATCTTACCAATATGAAGTGGTAAGTTTTTTTTGCTTTTAGCTAATTATATTAATAATGGCGGCATAATTGACATATTAAATATGTATATATAGGAAATAATACTGCTATAAAAGTGTATTTGAATTTAAGAAATGGGAGATTATCTATGAAGCATATTTTTATAATTGGCTCTAAAGGGATACCTGCAGCTTATGGGGGCTTTGAGACCTTTGTGGACAAGCTGACTGAAAAAAGGAAGAGTAAAGCTATAAGCTATCATGTAGCCTGCTTAGGCGATGTGGATAAGGAGTTCGAGTGTAATGGCTCTCGGTGCTTTATGGTCAAGACTAGGAATATAGGCAGTGCTAGGGCAGTGCTTTATGATATAAAGGCTCTTAAAAGAGTCTGCGACTATATAGAAAGGGAAAAAATAAAAGGCTCAATTATTTATATTTTAGCCTGTAGAATTGGACCCTTTTTGAAGCTGTACAGTAGGAGGCTTAAAAGGCTTCAAATTAAGCTTTATTTAAATCCTGATGGACAGGAGTGGAATAGAAAAAGGTGGAACAGAGGTATTAGGGCTTATTGGAAGCTATCCGAGAGACTAATGGTTAAGGAAGCTGACCTTATAATATGTGATTCTTTAGCAATAGAAAAATATATAAGATCTGAGTATAAGGGCTGCAAGGTAAATACTACCTATATTTCCTATGGTGCAGAGCTTAAAAGATTAGATGATAAAACTTCAGAAGCTTTAGAAGAGTGGTATAAGGACTTTGAGATCATTCAGGGAAATTATTATCTTCTTGTAGGAAGATTTGTTCCAGAAAATAATTATGCACTTATTATAAATGAATATATGAAAAGCCATAGCAATAAGGACCTAGTTATTATCTCAAATGTAGAAAAAAACAAATTTTATAAAAAGCTCTTAAAAGAGACAAGCTTTCTTAAGGATAAGAGAATAAAATTTGTTGGAACTGTATATGATAGTAAATTGCTTCAGGAAATCAGAGCTAGGGCTTATGGTTATATTCATGGCCATGAGGTGGGAGGAACCAATCCTTCCCTACTGGAGGCTTTGGCTTCTACAAGAATTAATTTTCTATTGGATGTACCCTTTAATAGAGAAGTAGCGGAAGAGGGGGCTCTTTACTTTAAGAAAGGCAAAGGAAGCCTATCAGCACTTATTGATAAAGGGGAGTACTTAGAAGAGGAAGAAATTAATACTTTAGAGCATAGGGCAAAGGGGAGAATTACAGATAATTATAATTGGGACAAAATATCAGTAGAATATGAAGAGCTATTTATTAATGAAGTTTAGAATATGAAAAGCAAGTTCTTTAAAGGACTTGCTCTTTTTATGTAATAAGGGAAGACCATAGGTCATAAGTTATATATATAATCCTTGAAGGTGGTTTTTATTTGCAGGAATTTAAATGGAGGGAGAAATATCTTAAAGATAAAGAAATTAATTTAGTAGACAATAAGGGTTTTAAATACTATTTTTTTAAGAGATTAATTGACATTATTGTTACTGTCCTTGGAAGCATTTTATTATTACCCATTATGCTTATAACAGCTGTAGCTATTAAAATTGACTCTAAGGGTCATATTATATTTTCTCAAAGTAGAGTGGGGATAGATGGAAAAATATTTAAAATGTATAAGTTTCGATCTATGGTAGAGGATGCAGAGAATAGACTAGAAGAACTAAAGGATAAAAATGAAATGTCTGGACCAGTGTTTAAAATAAAGAAGGATCCAAGGATTACAAGGGTTGGGAGAATAATAAGAAAAACAAGCATTGACGAGCTACCACAGTTTTACAATGTGTTGAAGGGAGAAATGTCCCTTGTAGGTCCAAGACCTAGCCTCATAAATGAAGTAGAGAACTTTGAACCCTGGATGCTCATAAGACTTATGGTTAAACCAGGATTAACTTGTTATTGGCAGGTTGGAGGAAGAAATAATATGGACTTTCAGCAATGGATGAAGCTGGATGTTAAATATATTGAGGAAAGGTCTCTGCTATTAGATGTAAAGCTTATATTCAGAACCATTATACTGCTTCTAGGTGATAGTAATGCAAGTTGAGATAAATTTTGGAGGTGATTATTTTGGAGGGTAATTATGGTAATAAAGGTGAACTTGAAATAGATATAGGACAATTGCTTAATGTACTTTTAAAGAAAAGTAAATATATAGTAATGACTATGCTTATATTTGGTGGAATAGCTTTTTTGATTTCTATGCTTATTATAACTCCAAAATATACTTCCTATATTCAGCTTTATGTGAATAATCAGTCCAGTAGCAGTGGAAATACTGATATTAATGATATCTATGCCTCTCAGCAGCTTGCAGCTACTTATATAGTTATTTTGCAAAGCGATGAGGTAGGGGATATGGTTATAAGTGAACTTGACTTAGATATTACAATAGTCGAGTTAAGAAATCTTCTATCAATAACTTTAGAGGAAGGAACTGAGATATTGAGGATAGAGGCTACCACTGAAAATCCAAGGTTATCTGTTTTAATATGCAATAAAATTGCTGAGGTGGGCTCTAAGGTAATTGGGAGGATTGTTAATAGTGGAAGCATGGAGAAAATAGGTAATGCAAAGACACCTATAAATCCAAGCTCCCCAAATATAAAGGACATTACCTTAATTGGGATACTTTTTGGAGCACTGCTAGCATCCCTTTTTATATTAATCCATTACATGAAAGACAATACTCTTAAAGATAATGAGGATATTCAGAGAAGGTTGAAGCTACCAGTACTAGGAGAGATACCGGATTTTTCAGGAAGCTATAAGGATAAATATAGTTATGGAGAAGAAGCTGTTTCCAAAGCCCAAAGAAAGAATAAAAATGATAAACCTAAAAAAAGTAATAAGAAAGTAATTGAAAATACCAAATTAACTGAGGATACAAGCTTTCTCATTAAAGAAGCATATAAAATGGCAAGAACTAATCTTATATTTTCTCTTGCCAATTCAAATAAAAAAATAATAACCTTTACCAGTGCATTACCTTCTGAAGGAAAAACAACCACCTGTTCTAATTTAGCTATTGCTATGGCTCAGCTAGGGGAGAGGGTAATTATCATTGATGGGGATTTAAGAAAGCCAGCTCTTCATAGAGTATTTACTGAAGGTAATCAAAAAGGTCTCTCTTCTTATCTTGCAGGCCTTGAGAGGTTGGAAAATGTAATTATACCCAATGTTTCAGAAAATCTGGATTTCATCCCTTCAGGAGCTATTCCTCCCAATCCTGCTGAAATAATCGGAGGAACACGGATGAAGCAGCTATTAGAGGAATTAGCCAGATATTATGATTATATTTTTGTTGATACACCACCTTCAAATGTTGTTACTGATGGGATGATCATAGCAAAGCTCGCATCAGGAACGGTAGTAGTTGCCCGCTATGGAGAATCTAAATATTCGGAATTACAAAGGCTCATGAGAAATATAGTCTTTGCTGGTGTAAAACCTCTAGGAACTGTAATTGTAGAGGTGAAGAAATAAAAGAATCAAGCAGGTGATTTTATTGAAAATATTGCATGTATCTCAAGGATTGACACCCTTTAGAACTGGAGGGCTGAATGAATATTGCCATGGCTTACTGAAGGAGCAGAGCAAGGATATTACAAAGAGCATTTCTCTTATTTATCCTGGTGAGTATAAGCTAGGTATGACGAGGATAAGAGAAGGAAAGAATCAGGACTTTAAGCTATATGAAATTATCAACCCCCTGCCACTAGCCTTAACCTTTGGAATCAACTCACCTAAAAGATATATGAAGGCCTGTAATAGTAATTGCTATAGGGAGTTTTTTCAGAAAAATAGCTTTGATGTAATTCATGTTCACTGCATCATGGGTATACATTTAGAGTTCTTTCAGGAGGCAAGAGCTGCTGGGATATCTATGGTCTTTACTACCCATGATTACTATCCTTTGTGCCTTAACTGCCGATTAATAAATAGTGAAGGAAACCCCTGCAGTGGGGCAGGCAAGGAGCTTTGTGCAAGGTGTAATTTATCTAGAGGCTTAAGTAGAACTTCTGAAATAGTCATGCAGAGTGATTTATATAGAAGGCTAAAATATAGCTCTTTCTTTACGTCAATTAGAAGATATAAGAGAAAAAGTATGCACCAATATGAATCAAAAATTCTGCACCAATATGAATCAAAAATTCTGCACCTAAATGAGATAAATAACGCAGTGGATAATTTAGAAAATAACCTTATAGAGGAGTATGGTTTACTTCTTGATTATCATAAGAAAATAATAGAATGTATGAATATAATCCACTGTAACAGTGAAATAACACTGCAGCTATATTCAAGGTTTATTCCAGGGGCTAACTTTAAGATGATTCCCTTAACAGATATTAATCCTACTCTGGAGAATAAGCAGGATCACAGGCTTTTGGATAAAAAGAACATGAATATTGGCTATTTTGGAGGCAGGGATAGGGCAAAGGGACTTTATGTCTTATTAGAGGCTTTAGAGTTATTAGATAGTAGTGGTACTAGGAATTGGAGTCTTCAACTATATGGAGGAGATTATAAGGATATTGAAAGAGACAGTAAAATCATAAACCATGGTTTTTATAAGAAAGAGGAGCTTAAGGATATATTTTCAAAGCTTGATTTATTGGTACTTCCTAGTATTTGCTACGAAACCTTTGGATTAGTGGCTGCAGAGGCTATAACTCATGGAGTGCCAGTAGTGGTTTCAGACACTGTTGGAGCAAAAATACTTCTAAGAAACTGTCCCGTGAGCTCCACTTTTAAAGGAGGAAGTGTGGAGGAACTTTTTGACCTTCTTATGAGATTTATGGACTTAAATTATTATAATGAAGCTGCGCAGTGGTGCTTTAAGGAGGAGGATATGGACACTTTTAACCACCACGCACAGAGAATATTGGAATTATATGAAAATAAAAGTTAATAAAAATGAGGCTCTTTTCTTCCTATATTATTTAATCTTTCAGCTCCGCTTTTTTTTGTCTAGCTACATTAACATATCGTTACCTTCGGTAATTGAGAGCATTTTTAATATATTGGTTGTAATCTTCTTTTTATTAAACCTAATTACAAAAAAATACACAATAAAAGAAGCTGTTATTTGTATGACTACTATCCTTTTTGCACTTTCCGTTTCTTATTTCTCTAAAGAATATATTATCTTAATAACCATCCTAACAATAACAATTATGAAAGATATCCCTGTAAATAAAGCAATCGCCATGGACTTCTCAATTAAGGTAATGATTATCATGTCAACCCTAGCTTTAAATTCTCTAGGGATAATAGAAAGCTATAAGGTATACCGCATTACCGAATCAGGAATGACTATTAGAAATTCTCTTGGCTTTAGCCACCCAAATGTACTAGGGATTATAGTTGCAATTACCATAATGGACTATGTCTATTTAAGGTATAGAAAACTTAGAATCAGAAGCTTAATTATCCTTATGATGATAACAGTTACTATTAATGCTTTTGCGGATTCTAGAACAGCTTTTTATAGTACTCTTTTTCTTCTTTGTATGGTTTTTATAACTAGATATATTGCGAAGGTAAGAGCTGCCTTTCTTTATTTAGGGGAATATTTTATCACTATTTCTGCTGTAATATCTATAGTCTTTTCTTTATTATACAAAAGAGAAGGGGTAATAGCTTTTTTTGATAGACTGCTCACAGATAGATTTTATTATGGAAATCTTTATTATAAGCTCTATGGTGTGAGCCTTTTTGGTAAGGAAATCAATCTTTTAGATAATATTTATAAGGACAGTTATTATATCACCTTGGATAATTTTTATATGAGACTTATTATAAATTTTGGAATTGTAACTTTTATTCTCTATTTAGCAGCTTTTTTCAAGCTTTGCAGAACATATAAGAGTAATAAGACAATTTCTAAGCTTTTAATGATTGTTTTTTTTGCCATATATAGTATTTCTGAGAGTAATGGTCTTAACCCTTGCTTTAATTCCTCAATTTTATTTATAGCTGAACTTATATTTACACGGGTCAGGAATGGAGGTGGGATGGATGGAAGAACTTATTTCTGTAATAGTTCCTGTGTACAAAACAGAGAGATACCTTAGAGAATGTATAGATAGTATCTTAGCACAGAGCTATAAGAAATTAGAAGTTATATTAATTGATGATGGTTCACCAGATAGCTGTCCACAAATTTGTGATGAGTATGCAGAGAAGGATTCTAGGGTAATAGTAATTCATCAAAAAAACATGGGAGTTTCTAAGGCTAGAAATAGTGGGCTGGATATTGCTACAGGTGCTCTTATTGGCTTTGTGGATAGTGATGATACTGTAGATAGAGATTTTTTTCACTATTTATTGAAGCTGAAAAATGCTTATAGAACTAATATATCAATCTGTCATTTTTATTGTGAAGCCTCTGATGATTCAAATAAAGGTAGTAAATCAAAGGAGAGAATCTATCAGCTAGATCAGGAGAGAGCTTTATTCTTTGCACTTCATAATAATTATTATCAGGGATTTTTATGTAACAAGCTTTTTTCTTCAGAGCTATTTAATAAAGAGGAGAAAATAAGGCTTAATGAGGATGTTAATCTTTGCGAAGACCTCCTTTGTTTATGTCGCTTAATAAAGAGAAGCAACTCTATAGTGTACAGTACTCAGCCAAAATATAATTACAGATTAAAT
>JAEXZL010000081.1 GCA_023451395.1 Bacillota bacterium
CTATATACCTGGATATTAGCCTTACATTTTTCATAAAAAGCTTCATCATCACTTAAGGTAATTAAAGCATTTTTCATGCTTTCAACATCTTCAACCTTTACAACCATACCTAACTGGTTCTTCTCTACCTCATTAGCAAAGAAATCTCCTTCAGTAGTAATTATTGGCAGTTTAGCCCAGAGATAATCAAGAATTCTGGTTCTAAAAGAAAATCTAGTTTCAAGATTTTTGAAATGACAGCTTACACCACCATATGATTCTAAAAGGAAATTCTGTCTATCATCATAATCAACCCAATCCATGTTAAAGAATACATACTTATCCTTAACTCCAAGCTCCTGAGCTAATTCTATAGCCTTATTAGTCATTTCCATTTCAGGCACAGCTGGATTTGGATGTTTTACTCCAAGGAAAAATATCTTAATATCATCTCTTTCCTTAGAAATTTCATAAACAGCCTTTATTAGGGTAATAGGATCAAACCAGTTCCAAACTCCTCCACCCCAAATATATACCTTATCTTCTTTTTTAAGATTAGCTACCTTTTCCTTCATAGCTTCTCTTGTTTGTATAGGCTCATCTTCACTGATACCAAAGGGAACTGTTCCAATAAGCTTACTTATATCTGTTGCCAGGTCATATTCTCCTGGTGTTACTCTATTTAAAGCAGTAAGCATGCCTATCCACATGTTCATTTGAGCTTCTGAAGCACAAATAAAATAATCTCCAAGCTCAAGTTGATCGTTCTGCACAAGAAGGCTATTCATGTAATCTGAGTTTCTAAATTCCCAGCTTCTGTGTTTATATACCTCAATATTTTCAATTACAAAAGGATCGTATATGTCTACTATAAGAATCTTTCTTTTACATATTGCTTTAAGCTCTGGTGATCTTTCCAGAATAGTGCCTTGCAATATTATAATGTCACTTTGTTCTGCAGCAATGGCTACATTTTCAGGACTTAATGGCTCATATTCAACAAGCTCTATATTATAACTTGAAGCATCTATATTAGCTTTATTAGGAACTGCTAATAGCACATCATTATCCTTTGAAAGCTCTTTGGCAAATTCCCAATACCTTATTCCTGGGCCAGCCATTTTCTTCCCTACTCTATCATTAGATATAAGTAGAATCTTTCTTCTAAAATCCTTTTTAAAAGTACCATCTATATCAAAGAGTGATATTAGCTTTTGAGATTTTTCTAAGTAGCTTACATCATGGAGATATTTTAATGGAAGATTTACATAAGGAGTTGTATATAAATAAGCTAGATCATCATCTTTTACTTTACGATTTTCTTGTATAAACTCTCTCTTCTTAACAAGACTATCTATATTATCTAAAACCTCATTAATTGCTACAAGAGTAGTGAAATTATTTTGATCAATGTCTAACTCTAGTTCTTCATTAGAATGAGAGGTAATATCATAGATTTCTTTATTAATTTTTAAATCTCTTTGTAGTCTATTTGCCGCTAATAATAGCGAGGCTAAAATCATTTTAAAATTTTCTTGAGAATAATTTTTAAACACTGTATATAAAGCATTTCTTTCAAAAAGAAGATTCTTTTTATGAGGGTTAAAGGATTTTGAAGTGGAGTTATGTCTATGATAACAAACTGCATTTACACAGAGCCTAACTTTATATCCTAAAATCCATAATCTCCAACCTAAATCTGCATCTTCATAATATGCGAAGTAATCCTCATCAAGTCCGCCTACCTTTAAATATACTTCTCTCTCAATGAGCATAGCACCGCCACAAGCAAAAAGTATATCCCTATCATCCTTATACTTTTCTTCTGCTAACCTAACATCTAAGGAATAGTCATCTTGATATCCAAATCCATAATAATTTATTCCGCCTCCAATAAAGTCGATTTTGCTTCCATCCCAATTTAAAATCTTAGACCCTACACAAACATAATTGTCATCATCAGTGTTTTCTAGAGAAGCTAGCATATCTCTAAGCCATTGAGGGTCCAGCCTCATATCATTATTAATTAGTGCAAGATAATCTCCTGTTGCAATCTTTGCTGCATCATTATTAGGCTTTGCAAAGCCTTCATTAATTTCATTTCTAATTAGCTTAACCTCTGGAAGCTTCTTTAGGATAAAGTCAACAGAGCCATCTGTAGACCCATTATCAACGATAATAAATTCTAATTTTTCTTTGGGATAATTCAGCTTCCTTAAGGATGCGAAGCAGTCTTCTAATAATCCCTTCCCATTATAATTAATTATAATAAAACTTATCTTAGGATTTTTAACCAAAATTTTTTCACCACTTTCTAGAAAACTTAAATCAATTCATCTAACAACTCTTTAACCATATTTCTAAGACGTTTGTTTTCATTTTCAAGCTTTACTATCTTATCTTCTTTAGAGTTATATAATCGTCCGTTAGACGCCGATGAATTATCCACCAAGCAAGGTCTAAACTTATTTTCTAATTTTTCAATTATAGTATTCTCTTCTTCCGCATTCTCGATGCTAAAATCATCATTTAGAAATATTAGTTTAAAGCATGGTACATCTTGTTCATTTAACCATACAGCTATGCTTTGATCAGTGTTCTTTACCCTTATTCGAACCGCATAGCTCTTCCCCATACTATCGTCAATTTTACTAAAGTATGTTCTCACCCATGTATTATCCTTAATATCACTTAAATCAATTTCTTTAATAACTATAGGTATGTCCTGTCCTTCTTCAGTAATCTCAAGCTCAATAATTCCTTTTAAGTTTTGCATGAAGGTTGCCACCATAATTTCTAATCCACACCAATTATCTTCTTTAATTTTCACTATATACTCATAGGAATTAATTAGGGAAACAGGGGTGCAAATTTTTGATGTAATTTCATTTATAATATCAAACTTATAATCCTTCTTATACCTTTTTAAAAGCTTTAAAAGATTTAAGCTCTTAGTATCTTTATCTTCTATCTTTGTAAGCAGAAAAATATTTTGCAAATTTTCAAGGTCAGGATTAATATTAATGATAGTATCTATTAGTTCACTATGTTTCTTACGTATTTCTTGAGTATATTCAGGAATAAATTTAGTAACTGCTAAATGTTCAAGATCAAAAATAAAATCTTTAGAATTAGAATTTATTGTATATATCCACTCTAAAAATGATTTAAAAGTAAAAAACTTAAGATGAGTATTATCCATAATTCCATACTCTGAATAATTAAATCTTCCTTCTAATAGATTAACGATTATATCTATATTAGCAATATTAGGTATGCTAACAATTATTTTTCCTCCTGGACTAAGCCTTGTTCCTAGAAGCTTTAAAATGGAGGATGGATCTTTTAAATGCTCCAAGAGATCTGCACATATAACATAATCAAAATCTGTATCAATATTATTAAAGGTATTGAAATCCTCGCTACCATTATCTAAGGCATAATCAAGATTAATACAATCTGCGCCCTCATAAACACCTACACTATTGATAAAAGCTATAGCCTTACTATCTATATCAATACCGTAGACTTTGCAATTTTTATTTTTTATTAGCCATTCACCAATATATCCAAAAGAACAGCCTACATCTAAAACCTTTGAGTTCTCATCAATAGCATTTAAAACCAGTGAAAGAGAATTATTTAAATCATTTATGTCAATTTCATTAGAGTAGTTTACATAATGCTTTTCCTTTGGATTATACAGCATATTATACTTTGCATTTCCAACGCTCAAATTCAATACCTCCCTTATTTAAAGTGACCACTCACAATCCACTCTTACCTTGCCAAATTCTTGAATTTCTCCTTCAATAATATTAAAGAAATAATGCTTTACACGAAAATCATATTGACTTGTTTCTGAAGAGTTATGTAGTGCAGATTCAAGAAAGTATCTTCCTTTTAAAAATTTATTAGCCTTAATGGTAACCTTAAGAAAATTATTTTCCTTAATATCTGTAAGTATAATTCCATCCTGTCTACAATTATGTCCTACAAGATTCCAACCCTCTTCAGAATGTATTGCAAAGCCAAAGACCGCATCTTCCACCTCTTGGTTTTTTTTAAACTCTACGTTAATTACTATATTATCTCCTGTAAAAAAGCTATTTGTTACATGTCCTTGTGAATTAGAAAAATAGATATTTGTTATTTCTAAGGCTTTATTCCCATATCTATTCCCCTGTATATACTCTGCGGCTTCATGAAGCTTAATATTATACTCCACCTTTTCCGTTACTGCAGACTCGATATTTTGTGCCTTATTCTCTATTTCCTGTTCTACTAATATCTTATCAGTGTCATTGGAATATACCAGCTTCATATAGAGTCCTATCATTTGTTCAGGAGTGCCTTCAACCATATAGCCTCCTCTTTTAATAAAGAAGACCCTATCACAAATTTTCCTTACTATACTCATATCATGAGAAACAAAAACTATTGTTTTTCCCTGCTTTTTAAAGGAAAGAATCTTATCTATACATTTTTTTTGGAAGTTTTCATCACCTACAGCTAGAACCTCATCCACAACTAATATGTCCGGATTAACATTAATTGCTACAGCAAAAGCAAGCCTCATATACATACCAGATGAGTAATTTTTTACAGGCATCTCCATGAAATCCTTAAGCTCAGAGAACTCAATAATTTCATCATATTTTTTATTTATTTCTTCTCTACTAAGTCCAAGTATGGATCCATAAAGATAAACATTCTCTTTTCCAGTTAAGTCTGGTTGAAAGCCCGCTCCCACTTCTAAAAGAGCAGAAACTTTACCGATAACCTCTATTTCCCCTTCTTCAGGGTATAATATCTTAGATATAAGTTTAAGTGTAGTGCTTTTACCTGTGCCGTTCTCACCAATTATACCTACGGTTTCTCCCTTATTAATCTTAAAGGAAGCATTTTTCAGCACGTCAAAATACTCAATCTCCGTTTTATTCCTATTTAATATTTTATTAATAAATTTTTCTTTTATAGAATAACTTCTATTTTTGTATATCTTAAAATGCTTACTAACATTTTTAAATTCAATAATTGTCATACGCATCTCCTGCTTAATCAATATAATTAATTTATATAGCCTCAGCTATTCCTCGTTCTATACGCTTAAATATCATATATCCTATAAGAATGAAAATAACAGCCATAACAAACATACCTAATAAATATCCTACTGGCGGTACTTTGTTATATATAACCACATCTCTTACGGATTGAACCACCAATGTCATAGGGTTTAACAGTATGAGTGGTCTTACTGCCTCAGGTATTAAATCAAAAGAGTAAACAACTGGTGTAGCGTAAAACCATGCCATAAATATTATTTCCACAAAATGTGCTACATCTCTATAAAGCACATTTAAAGCTGATAAACCTAAGCTAATGCCTATTGTTATTAGTAACAGGAGAATTAATATCACTGGTAATAGTAATATGGCAAAACCAATTTTAATTTTAAATGCTAAAACCGCTGCAAATAATATAAGAAAGGTTATAAGAAAGTTTACAAAGTTCGAAAATATTAAAGACAAAGGCATTATCTCCCTGGGAAAATAAACTTTCTTAATTAATCCTGCGTTGCTAACAAGAGAATTAGTGCTTCCCATAACCGATGTCTGGAAAAAGGTCCATGGCAACATACCTGCAAGTAAAAATACTGAGAAATTCTCCACCTGCATTCTTAACACATATTTAAAGGCAAAAGTGTATATTACCAGCATTAAAAGTGGATTTAAAAAGGACCATAAAAATCCCAAAACGGAGTTTTTATATTTTAGTTTAAGCTCCTTAACCGTAAGGTTTTGTAGAAGCTCTTTATATTCCATAATTTCTTTTATTCGACTTATCATTTAATCACCTTTATAAGTAATAGTAGTTTTGCATTTTATTAACATCTTAAATTTAGTAATAATTTAACTCTATTAACTTCAGTTTTTTAATCTATAGTTTCATAAGTAATATCTATACTAGCATTCTAAAGCCTTATTTCAGTCCATAACCTCAGAATGTAACTTTCATTACTAGTAAATAACAGTTATGACCATATCGATAGGAGCCCAATTAAAGTAACCCTTCCAATATGGTCATAAAACATTTTATCCTTAGAATTCTATCTTGGCTTCCTTAAGGGTTTTAGCATTTTTATCCTTATCAGACAAAAGTACTTCTTCTATTCCTTCTAAAGGCCATTCTATGCCTATTTCCGGGTCATTCCACAAAATACCGCCCTCAAATTCCGGATGATAAAAATCTGTACATTTATATACAAACTCCGCTTCCTCAGAGGTTACTAAAAAACCATGAGCAAAGCCTGCTGGTACATAAAACTGCCTTCTGTTCTCCTCAGAAAGGAGTACTCCATACCATTTTCCATAGGTCTTAGATCCTTTTCTAAGGTCAATAGCTACATCGTAAACCTCACCTTTTATCACTCTAACAAGCTTTCCTTGAGGATGCTGAGTTTGAAAATGCATTCCTCTTAGCACACCCTTTTTAGACTTGGATTGGTTATCCTGAACAAATACCATATCAAGTCCTGCTTCCTTAAAGCTATTATAGTTGTAGGTTTCCATAAAATAGCCTCTATGATCTCCAAAGACCTTTTGCTCAATTATATATAACCCCTCTATAGGAGTGTCTATGAATGTGAAGTTTCCCATTTTATTAACACCTTACTTTCTAGATTTCAGCTGCTATATTTTCGAAATTAATTTTTAAATAATGAACTTATTTCCCTCTGGCCGCCGCGACCTGCGTTATTTAGAGCCTTTTATGAATTGATGTGGCTCTGCTGTCGCTACTCACTAGTTTTCAGAGGTGCTTAATGAACTTAGTGCACTTTGGTTGCCGCAATCTAAATTATTCTAGAACCTTTTATGAACTTATGTGACTCCGTTATCACTTCGCACTAGTTTTCAGAGGTGCTTAATGAATTAATGTGACTCGGCTAGCGCCTCGCACTAGTTTTCAGAGGTGTACATTTTTTCGTAATACGCCTGATATTCTCCGGAGGTTACGTTTTGCATCCAGTCTTTGTTGTCTAGGTACCATTGGATGGTCTTTTTGATTCCTACTTCGAAGGTAGTTTCAGGGTACCAGCCAAGTTCGTCTTTTATCTTCTGAGGATCTATGCCGTAACGTCTGTCGTGGCCTTTTCTGTCTTCTACATATTTTATTAGATTTTCTGTTACTTCCTTATCTACATTTTCATTTAAGTAGGATATAACAGTCTTAACTATCTGTATGTTTGTTCTTTCGTTGTGTCCGCCAACGTTATATACCTCGCCTAGACGTCCTGCATTAATAACCATGTCAATAGCCTTGCAGTGATCCTCTACATAAAGCCAGTCTCTTATATTCATGCCGTCACCATAAACAGGAAGATCCTTGTGGTTTAGGCAGTTATTTATTAGAAGAGGAATGAGCTTCTCTGGGAACTGATAAGGACCATAGTTATTTGAACAGCGAGTTATGTTTACAGGCATTTTGTAAGTATCTGCATATGCTTTAACCATAAGGTCAGCTCCAGTTTTACTGGAGGAGTATGGGCTGTGTGGATCTAAAGGAGTAGTTTCTGTGAAATAACCTGTTTCTCCTAAGGAACCATAAACCTCATCAGTGGAAACCTGAAGGAATTTCTTGCCTTCCTTCCATCCATCTTTAGTTTCCCATGCATTCTTGGCAGCATTTAAAAGGTTAACTGTGCCTAGAACATTTGTTAAAGCAAAAATTTCTGGCATCTTAATACTTCTATCTACATGAGATTCTGCTGCAAAGTTAACAACATAATCTATATCATACTTTTCAAAAAGTCCTGCCATCAGTTCTTTATCACAGATATCCCCTTGAACAAATACATAATTAGGATTTCCTTCTATGGACTTTAGATTTTCTAAATTACCTGCATAAGTTAATTTATCAAGATTAATAAGCTTTATATCCTCATATTTATTAAGCATATATAAAACAAAATTTGAGCCTATAAATCCCGCTCCCCCAGTCACTAGATAAGTTTTCATAATAACCCTCCGTTTATATCTCTTAAAATATTTATTTTAATATCAGTTTATTTCACTACTTTATTGCATTATTGTCAAAAAAACTAAGACATCTCATCTTTTATTAAATGAAAATCATAAGGATATTATTTTGTTTTATCCTTAAATTCTTCACTAATTTGTACAAGATATTGTCCATAGCCGGTCTTCATAAGAGGCTCTGCAAGCTTTAGAAGATTCTCCTTGCTAATCCAGCCATTTCTGTAGGCTATTTCTTCTAAGCATGCTATGTAGGTTCCCTGAACATTCTGTACAGCCTCTACATAGTTGGAAGCTTCAAGCATAGAACTATGAGTTCCTGTATCTAGCCATGCCATTCCCCTTCCTAAAAGATTAACCTTTAGCTTGCCTTCATTTAAATATTCTCTGTTTAAATCAGTAATTTCAAGCTCTCCTCTAGCAGAAGGCTTTAAGGCCTTAGCTCTTCTTGCTACGGTATTATCATAGAAATAAAGACCTGGTACAGCATAATGTGACTTTGGTTTTTCAGGCTTCTCCTCAAGGGATAAAACATTCCACTCGTCATCAAATTCAACTACCCCAAAGGCTTTAGGATTTTGAACATAATATCCAAAGACCATGGCACCTTCTTTTAGCTCTGCTGCCTTCTTTAAAGTGGACGTAAAACTTTGTCCATAGAAAATATTATCACCTAAGATCATTGCACAGGTATCATCTCCTATGAACTCATCTCCTATAATAAAGGCTTCTGCAAGTCCGTTAGGCGCTGCCTGTTCTGCATATTGAATACTTAGGCCCAGCTCCTCACCACTTCCAAAGAGTTCCTTGAAGTTAGGTAAATCTCTAGGGGTTGATATTATGAGTATATCCTTAATTCCTGCAAGCATAAGTACAGACATTGGATAATAAATCATAGGCTTATCATAGATTGGCACCATCTGCTTTGACATAGCCTTTGTTACAGGGTATAGCCTGGTTCCAGAACCACCGGCTAAAATAATACCTTTCATAGTAAATTCCTCCACAAATTGCAATCGCATTTTAGATTTTAACTTAATTTTTATCATATTAAATCCGGTGACTTTTATTAGAATAATTAATCTTATAATTATTCTAAATAAACACCTAGATTATTATACCTTATGGTCATATAAAAGTCTATTAATAGGCATTTTTATTAACAAAACCGTTAATAACTGTTAACAGCATTATTTTAATATCAAAGAGGAAGCTCCAGTGCTCAATATAGTATATATCATATTCAATCCTCTTTTCTATAGAGGTATCTCCTCTCCAACCACTAACCTGAGCCCAGCCTGTAATTCCTGGCCTTACCTGATGCTTTACCATATACTTTGGTATTTCTTCCTTAAATTTTTCCACAAAATATGGTCTTTCTGGTCTTGGTCCTACAATACTCATATCCCCTTTTAATACGTTGAAAAATTGGGGAAGTTCGTCAATGCTTGTTTTTCTTATGAAGGCTCCAAATTTTGTCTTCCTAGGATCATTTTTTGTAGTCCACTCAGTCTTCTCCTCCTCGTCCTTTTGAAGCTTCATAGATCGGAACTTATACATGGTAAAGGGTCTATTATTTAGGCCTACCCTTTCCTGATGAAAGATTATTGGTCCTGGAGAAGTTATTTTTATCATAACTGCCGTAAAAAGCAATATTGGCGAGGTTATAATAATTGCTGCTAAGGAACAAATAATATCCACGAAGCGCTTTATATATTTGTTTAATATATTATCTAAGGGAATATATCTTATATTTATAACTGGAAGCCCATCTAATTCTTCTAAATATGGCTTTGCAGGAATATATTTATAATAGCCTGGGATGATTTGAGTTCTTATACCAAACTTTTCACAGGTGCTTATTACAGGCTTTAGCTTATAATATTCCTTTAAGTCAAGGGTTATAAAAACCTCATCGGGCTGATGTTTTTCTAAAAAGCTTTCTAAATCCTTAACAGCCCCTAGCACCTCTAAGTCACTCTCTGTTCTGCTGCTTACTTCCTGGTTATCATCTAAAACACCCATAACCTTATAGCCCCACTGCTTATTATTCCTTAGCCTTTCCATAAATTCATCTACAAGGTAGCTGCCTCCTACAAAGAGAATATGCTTCTGGTTAAAGCCACTTTTTCGTAACTCCCTAAGAAAGGCTCTAGATATAATCCTTCCAATTACGGAAAGAGCTGTAGATAAAATACCAAAAAGCAAAAGCAGTATTCTAGAATAATGTATTTCCTTAAAAAGAAAGAGAAGCATCGTAAAAACAATGATTCCATAAATATTTCCTTTTATTACTCCAAAAACTTCATCAAATAAACCTTTAAGTCTATAGGGATTATACAGTCCTATATAATTATAAATAATAAGGTAAATGGGTATCATAACTATTATGGGAATGAGATATTGATTAAAGGATAAATAGCCTTCTTCCAAATGTATGAATCCACTTCTCATTCTTAAAAACCAAGACATAAAAAAGGCCAAAAGGAAGCAAAGAACATCCAGTAAGACCAACGCTCCATTTAGTACCTTTTGATTTTCTTTAATCATAATAATCTCCTTTAAACACTTGTAATTCTAATTCAAGTTATAACATAACGGAGAGGATTTTTCCATTATTTTTTTTTTCACAAGGGCTACATTACTAATATTAGGCCTATGATATCATTTACATATTTAGTTTATAAAAAAATATAATAAAAAGTATATTTTTTTATGCATTTTATCGTAGTATAATAAGGTGAGCTAAATGAGAGCTATAAAATACCAATTATTTTTTATTATAACCATAAAAATACGTTTAAAAACGTATGAAAATTAAAGTGAGGTAGTTTTAATGGATGATAATAATACCAGAAATAGAAGGTCACAAAACCCTTCCAATAGAAGCAAAAAAAGAAGAAAACATAAAAAGAAAAAAAATAAAGGCTTAAAAATTGCCTTACTATCCATACTGTTTATACTTCTTTTTTCCATAGGCTTTGGAGCCTTTTATATAACAAACTTAATGAGCAATGTAAATCGAGATGAAATATCTGATAACAAAGCTGATTTAGGAATAGAAGACGAGTATACAGAACAAGGTCACATCACAAACATACTTCTCCTAGGTATAGATAAGAGAGAAACCAATGAAAAGGGCCGTTCTGATGCTATGATGATTTTAACTGTAGATACAAAGCATGATAAGATTAAGCTTACCTCTCTTATGAGAGACTCCTATGTTGCTATAGACAAACATGGTAACGATAAGCTAAACCATGCCTATGCCTTCGGTGGTGCACAGCTTGCAATTAAAACTGTTAATCAAAATTACGGTTTAAATATTTCAGATTATGTTCTAGTAGACTATGATGGCTTAGAAGCTATAATTGACGCTCTAGGTGGAGTGGAAATTGATATTAAAGAAAAAGAATTTGATTTAGTAAATGATTATATTCATGATTTAGCAGTGCTTAAGAAAGTGGACCCACCATACCTAAAAAAATCAGGTACTCAAACCTTAACTGGTATACAAGCCGTGGCTTATTCTAGGATAAGATATGTAGGTGATGGAGATTTTGAAAGAACTGAAAGGCAGAGAAGGGTTTTAAGCGGCATTTTTGAAGAGATAAAGACTTCAGGAATCACAAAATATCCTTCAATAGTTAATAAGCTGCTCCCCTATGTTACTACAAGCTTAAGCAACATGGAAATGATTAACACTGGAACCAACGTATTAAAATCTGGTTTATCTACAATAGAGCAGATGCGTTTCCCTATTGATGGCTATTATCAGAGCCAGAAGATTTATAGCAAGACAGAAAAAATGGATCTTTGGTATCTTGTATTTAATAAAGACATGACTAAAAAGCAGATGTATGATTATATTTTTGAAGATATAGCTCCTACTCCTGGAAATGTAAACAAACCGGATTTAGGTACCTCTAAAGTTAATAAAAAATAACTTTTTAAAGATGGTCTTTATACTAATAAAGACCGTTTTTTTATACAAAAAAAATCTCCTGCAAAGCAAGAGATTTTTAGGGATTGTAGGGTGTAGCAAAACATATTGTCCATGTCATAAGTAAACAAGGAGATTATAGTTGTGCTTTTTAGTACAAACGCCATGCTCCTGGGGTGAGAAACATGGCAAGTGCTTGTAGTTTATGTGAATTTTAATGTAGGGGCTATTTAAAATTTCGAAATCTATGATTTCTTTCTACACTCATAATATATCATTATCCCTAAGATGGATATTTTCATTTGGGTTACAAGTTAATTACAAAATAGTTACAGTTTTTATCTCTTTAGACAAAAAAATAGAATTTTTGAACAAAAAAACGATGTATCCCGGGGGAGGGACACATCCATGTTAGTGTAGGGGATTAATCTTAAAATTAATTTTAGGGGAATTAATTTGTAACAAATAAACCAAATCAATCGTTGTCGGCTATTTAATATTTACTATGTTTTTATTATAGAGCTTATTTGAAGATAATGATTATCAATTAAGTTACATAATTATTACAATTAGGTTACAGTATATAATTATCTTTATGGACTATCTTTGTTGTGGTAGAATTAAAAGAACTTCAGTGAATTTTTTGAAAGGGGATAATACTATGAACTATTTATTAGAAAACAGCGAACTTTCCATTACCATCCGTTCTCTGGGTGCTGAGCTGACTTCAATTAAAAATAAAAAAGACAATTTAGAATATCTCTGGTGTGGTGATGAGGCTTATTGGAAGTATCATGCTCCAGTACTCTTTCCAATAGTAGGGAAAGTTAAAAATAATGAGTATCGATTAGAGGATAAACACTACAACTTAAATCAGCATGGTTTTGCAAGACTCTGCGACTTTACTTTATATGAGAAGAAGGAAAACTATATCTCATTCAAGCTTGAATATAATGATGAGCTTCTAAAAATATACCCCTTTAAATTTGCACTTATAATCTCCTATATATTAGAGGGAAATACCTTAAGGGTTAATTACACAGTGGAAAACCTTGAGGATAAAGCCATATATTTTTCCATCGGAGGTCATCCAGCCTTTCTCTGTCCGCTGCTACCTGGCGAAAGCTTTGAGGACTATCAACTCCGCTTTAATAAGAAGGAGGACATCTCTCTTATGCAGCTAACTAATGATGGTTATTATTTAAGAGATAAGAAGGACTTTGCTAAAAATACAGATATCATACCCCTAAACCTAGAGCTTTTTAAGGTAGATGCCTTGGTATTTAGTAATACAAAATCCTCTACCATAACCATAGAAAATCCTAAGCATGACAGAAGCATAACAATGGATTTTTCAGAGTTTCCCTATCTCGGGGTATGGACTATGAAAACTGGTGCTCCCTTCCTATGCCTTGAGCCATGGCAAGGGCATGCAGATTACGATGATTTTTCAGGAGATTTCAAAGAAAAGCCAGGTGTCCTGAGCTTGGAATCCGGAAAGATCTTTAACTGCGGCTATGATGTAATAATAAAATAAATTTTATAAAGGATGGAATGAATTTCTTAAAGAAATTCATTCCATCCTTTGACAATTTACACTGCAATTTATCTATAAACTAAGTAGCTGCATTTTTTAACCTAAGAAGCTTCATTAAGGTTATCATATTGTAAAACTTAATCCCAGAATTCTTTTAATACTTCCTTAAGTTCCCCGGTACTTTCCACCACATTATAAGGAAGCCATTCTGCAGGCATTAATGCTTCGTAGCTTTTTTGAAGATATCTATCATCTATAAGTAGCGCTGCCCCTTTATCCTTTTCTGTTCTTATTATTCTTCCTACACCTTGAAGCACCTTGTTCATCCCTGGATACATGTAGGAAAACTCATAGCCTCTTCGTTTTTCCCTCTGAAAGTAATCCCTTATTATATTTCTTTCTAGTCCAAGCTGCGGAAGTCCTACCCCCACCACAACAACTCCTATGAGTCTATCTCCCGTTAAATCAATTCCTTCAGAGAAAATTCCTCCTAATACACAAAATCCAACCAGTGTCTCAGGGTTATTCTCCTTAAAGGATCTTAAAAAGCTTTCTCTCTCCTCTTCCTTCATCTCCTCCTGCTGAATAAGAAGGTTTATATCATTAAAACATTCTGCAAATCGTCTGCTTATTTCCTTAAGATATGCATGAGAAGGAAAGAAAATCATATAATTGCCTTTTTGCCCATTTATAAAGGTGTATATGTATTCTAGCACTCTATCATAGGTCATTTCTCTATCCTTATATTTAGTGGATATAGGTGCAATATTTATGCTTATATTTTCCTTAGGAAAGGGTGATGGGAGCTTCATTCTGTAATCTTCCTGCTCTCCTCCTAATATCTCCTGAAAATAATTTATAGGAGCAAGAGTTGCAGAGAAGATTATTTCTCCTCGAGCCCTTTTCATGGCATCTCTTAGATTTTTGGAAGGGTCTAGGCAAAAGATCTTAAGACGGACCTCCCTGTTAGATATATCTACATAGCTGACATAATGCTCATCATAAAGCTCAGAAATATTTACAAAGGCATTTACCTTAAAGAATATATCCAAAAGCTCCTCATAACCTTCTGTATTTTGATTTATAGATAAATATTCCTCTGCCTCCTTTTGAAAAAACCTTAAAGGCTTATAAATATCCTTGATCTCCCCCTGACTTATGAGGAAGCTTTCTCCTCCCTCTTCACAGAGGTGTCTTAGTTCTATAAAATAAGAATTAATGTCGCTTACAGCCTTATATAGCTTTGGTGCCTTTCCCTTCATAAGCTTTTTTACCTTTAAAAAGTCACTCTTTATAAGCTCTGAAGAAAACATCTCTCTAGCCCTATCCACAAGATTATGAGCCTCATCTATTAAGAAGACATAATTATCCTTAGAGGATACTTGCTGAAAGAATCTCTTTAAATAGACTCTTGGATCAAAGGCGTAGTTGTAATCACAGATAACACAATCTGACCATAGAGCTAAATCCAGTGAAAATTCAAAAGGACATACCCTATGCTTTTCGGCATATTCTTCAATTATTTCCCGGGTAAAATAGTTTTCTGTAGTTATAAGGTCAAATAAGGCAGTATTAACTCTATTAAAGTGTCCATCAGCATATGGACAGCTTTCAGGGCTGCAGCCTTCACCGCTGCAAAAGCATATTTTATCCTTGGCAGTAAGGCTCAAAACCTTCATACTTAAACCCTGTTCTCTAAGCTTTTGAAAGGCCTCCTCTGCAACACTTCTGGTTATAGTTTTTGCTGTCAAATAAAATATCTTACTAACCTTTCCCTCCCCCATAGCTTTTACCGCAGGAAATATGGTAGATATTGTTTTACCAATACCCGTTGGAGCCTGAACGAAGAGCCTCTTGCCCTCCTTTAAGGTTCCATAGGAAGCTACAGCCAACTCTCTCTGACCCTTCCTATAATAAGGAAAAGGAAAATCCGTTTTAGAAATGGAAGCATCTCTTTCCTGTTCCCATTTATATGTGTTTTCAGCCCATATATAGTACTTATCTAAAATGTCAAAGAAAAAATCCTGAAGCTCTTCTTTTTTATAAACTTTTAAGAAGTCTTTAACCTCTTCTGTAACAAGGGAAAAATATCTAAGCATAACAGAAATCTCTGTAAGTCCCTCATCATCACAGTACATATAAGCATAGCATTTTGCCTGAGCCCAGTGGAGCTTATTATAATCCTCATTAATAGTTGAAAGCTCTCTGTTTGTACTCTTTATTTCTTCAATAATTTTTCTTCCATCTTCCTCTATTAATCCATCTATTCTACCTTCTACAACAATATTCAGGTTCTTATAAGGGATTCTTTTCTTTATGTAAACCTCTGGAGTGTACTTTGGGAATTTCTCACTATTTATCTTCTGAAGCTTCTGGTGAGCCTTAGTTCCATCTAAAGCTCTTTTTGAGCTCATAAAACCACTGTCAATGCTTCCTTCCCTTAAAATAAACTCTATTAAATTTCTTACAGAGATATTAATTTCTCTTTCTGACATATGAAAACCTCATTTTTATTTTTAATATAATAATTATTATTTCATATTAAGAGCAGAATTACAAAGGATACTAGTGGCATTAAAAGACCATTAAGACAAAAAAATCCCCTAGAAGAATAATCATCATTACTTACTAGGGGATTTAAACTTTTCTTATCCTTATTTATACTCTTTTTCATTTATAGCGTTCATTATTTTGGATAGGTCATTAATACTGTAGGTAAGGGCTTCAAGCTTCTGCTCTATCCTAACTAATAGGTATAATGAAACGGCTATAGGAAAACCAACATTTCCTATTAAATTAACTATAGGCTCCACGAATGATCACACTCCCTTCACCTAATAGTTATGTATTAATCATAAGTTTTCCACAAGAAAAAATAAATTTTAATAAACTTATTCCTGATATTCCTTTACAATCTTCTGTACGAGCTTCTTTATTATACTTGCCTGAGATATTAAAGCCATTACCGTTAAAAATACCCTTATTCTCTCTCTATCCTCTTCCTCAAGCTTTAGATCCTCAATTATACCACAAAGTTTTTTATCTAAAGAAAAAGGGCTTCCTATAAACTCTGGTATGCTATCAGAGTAAATATCAGAAAAGGCTTTGTAGGCTTCTTCCCAAGAAATTATATCATCTTCTCTGTTATTTATTCCATTAAAAGCTAATCTGAAAACCTTTCTTATTTCTTCAGTGGTAAGTACAGGTCGCATATAGCTTAGAAGAACTAGCTGCACTAAATGTAGCTTAGTGTATCCCCTCTTCTTACCATCCTCAGGTTTCGTAATAATTTCACTTTTAATATAATTCTGAACAATATTATTTGTATATTTTTCTTCTGTGAATTTGTCATTTAAATAATCAATAACCTGCGAAAGAAACAGATCGTACCTAGGCAAATCATCATAGGGTACAATATTATGTGCTGATATTTCCTCTGCCAGAGATAATAAGTCATTCATATTGCAGTTATCCATAGCCATAACAAGCCTCCTTAGGTCCTTTATTAATGCTTTTAGGTTCGAATATAATTATACTGTACAAAAAACCCTTTATCAAGTATACAATACCACATAATAGAATATTCATAGTCATTTTTTGTTTTATTGAAAATTTATTTAAAAATAATAATTATTATGAAAATATCCATAGTTATCAACAAAAATTGTACTTTTATCCACAAAATATGTTGATAACTCTCTGAATAACCTACAACACTTTCACTTTTTACTCAAAATAATTAACATTATCCACAGGCACCTTGTTGAAAACTTGTTAACGATCTGTGGAATAGTAGCTTTTTATCAACATTTTACGAACATTATCGTATATTTTATGTTAATAGATTAATTTTAATTCGGATATATCTGTGGAAAAAAACTCGCCTTATGTAGAATAAACTTATTTATATTATACATCCTGCGATAATAATTAGCTATAAAATATTTCTATATATTACCATATAGGCTATCTTCCACAAACTTTTCGTACAAACCTTATTTTTAATTCACCTTATTTAAAATATTTGAAAATATATATACAGAAGTCTCACCTCTCACTTTACATAAATGTAATATAAAGGATTTAGAAAATGATTCTTCGACAATTATTATAGACAACCCCCAATTTATTACTATTTTATTTATGGTTTGTATCTTTTTAATTACTAGAGTAAATAATCATTATTTTTTACAATAATAGGGATATATAATTCTAAAACCCTTGATAAATCAAGGGTTCTAAGAAGTTGCTACTTTTTATAGTTTTACACTTTTTTTATTGACTTTTCTAATATATGGTAGTATAGTAAGATTATAAAGCTTATAAGTTGCAAAATAATGCAAGATTAAAAAAAATTCAAAGAATAGTTTGACTGTTTATTACAAATTTGTTATAATAATATAAACCAATGTCGAATATTGCAAAAAGGAGTGGTAGTGTATGAAGTCTACAGGTGTTGTAAGAAGAGTTGATGAACTAGGAAGAATAGTGATTCCAATAGAATTAAGGAGAACACTAGACATTGCTGAAAAGGATGCATTAGAAATCTACGTTGATGGTGAGCAAATCATATTAAAGAAGTATGAACCTGCTTGCATTTTCTGTGGAGATGCAAGAGATGTTATTAACTATAAAGGTAAGAACATCTGCAAAAATTGCTTAGCTGAAATGAAAAATGACAAATAATTTATAGCAAAAAAGCACTCTCAATTAGGAGTGCTCTTTCTTTTTATATCATTTTTTCTTTTAAAGATATAATCAAAGCTCTAAAGAATATTTATAAACCTCGGATTTAGGCATTTCCCTGTCCTTAGCCACTTGTTTTATAGCCTCCTTTTTTACCATACCTTCTTTAATATAGAAGCTAATATGCTCCTCAATGGACATGTTTTCCCAAAGAGCAGCTTCTTCCCTCTTAATCTCCTCTAGGCTTTTACCTTCAATAACTAGTACATACTCTCCTCTAGGTTCATTATTCTTATAATATTCTATAGCTTCTTCTAAAGGTAATCGGATTATTTCCTCATGAAGCTTTGTAAGCTCTCTACATAGAGATATTTTTCTATTACCAAGCTCCTCTCTAAGAAAGGCTAAGGTATCCCTCAATCTATGAGGTGCCTCATAGATTATTAAGGTTTCTCTCCGATCCTTAAGCTCCAGAGCTATAGGTTTTCTCTCTTTATTCTCCCTAGGAAGAAAACCTCTAAAAAGAAACTTTGTTGTATCTAAACCTGAGTATACAAGAGCTGTAGTTATTGCTGTAGCACCAGGTAATACCTCAAAAGGAAGGTTATTATCTATACATTCTGAAACTATTACAGCTCCAGGATCCGATATTCCAGGTGTTCCAGCATCCGTTATAAGGGCTATATTTTCACCCCTTTGCAATCTTTCAGCTATAGAAGAACTTTTTTCTCTTTCATTGTGCTGATGATAGCTCATAAGAGGCTTTTTAATATGATAATGATTTAATAGCTTAAGACTCTGTCTGGTATCCTCAGCTAATATTAGATCCGCCTCTTTCAAAACCTCTAGAGCTCTCAAGGTAATATCTTTAAGATTTCCAATGGGAGTAGGTACAAGATAAAGCTTACCCATAAATATCCCTCCTAGTAAAATATTCTTTAAATTCTTCCATATATCCTATCTATTTCTTCACTATATCCGCCTTCATCCTTATAAACATATAAAGGAGGAAGAAATTTTAAAAATTCTCCTCCATCTCTCTGACCTTCTATAAGAACGATATTAGGAGCCTTCTTCGTATTAGGATGTACCAATTGGATGGTCTTTGGCTCTATTTTGTATTTTCTCATAAGGCATAATATGTCTGCCAGTCTTTCAGGACGATGAACCATAAATAATCTGCCATTATCCTTTAAAAGAACTCTAGCAGCATAGATAACATCCTCTAAAGTACAGAGGATCTCATGACGGGCTATGGCGTTTTTGTCCTGAGGATTTAGCAATCCTGATCCTTTTAATTTATAAGGAGGATTTACTGTTACCACATCAGCCTTATTAAGGGTTTTTAATAAACTTATATCCTTTAAGTCTCCATTTATAAAATTAATTTTTTCTTCTAGATTATTAAGAAGAGTACTTCTTTTAGCCATTTCTACCATGTCCTGCTGCACTTCCAGCCCCAAAAGGCTTTTAGGTTCCATTTTCCCTTCTATTATAAAGGGGATTATCCCTGTACCTGAGCATAAATCTATCACATTACTGCTTCTTTTCACTTTAGCAAAGTTAGCTAATAATACAGCATCCACCCCAAAACGAAACCCCTCTTTTTTTTGAATAAGTTTAAGATTTTTAAGCTGTAAATCCTCCAGACTTTCATCTTCTTTAAGATATTCACTGTAACCCTTATGTATTTCCTGCATATAATTAACATCCTTTTATTATGATTAAGCTTATTTTTAGCTTTACTTGCATAATATCATAAAATCTTATTATAACAAAGAAAAAAAGTCCTATCTAATTTCTCCAAATTAAATAGGACTTTCTTTCACTTATAAACGTATTAATATACGTGATATAAAGTAAGCCGCTAAGCTGTTATTTGCTATTAACTATTACTTCTTAGTTCAATATTCTTCTTGCAGCATAGAATTTATATACAGAAGAAACCTTAACTACGTCCCCAGTATGAGGAGAATGAATAAACTTATTGTTTCCAATATATATACCTACATGTCCTGCATGAGTAAATATTAAATCTCCAGGCTGCATTTCAGCTCTTGAAACCTTTCTGCCTGCATTTATCTGAGCTCCAGTAGTACGGCCTATACTATAGCCGAAATGTTTGAACACATACTGGGTAAAGCCAGAACAGTCAAAGCCCTTTGGAGTTGTTCCACCCCATACATAAGGTGTTCCCAAGAATTGATAAGCATAATTAATAAGTGAACTTGCACTTGCAGATGGAGCTCCTTCGCCTCTAGAAGTTGTTGAAGCCGGCGCTTGAAGTTCTGTTATCTTGTTAGTTCCTTTGTTAATAGCTGCTTCTACCTTTTTATCTATATTAGGTGATACTATCTGGTTTCTTAATCCAACCAGTGTATTTACAGAATTTCTTATGTCTGAAATATTGTTGCTGTTATTTATGACACTGATAGGATATTCTACTATGGACCACTCTCTATCATCTAAGCTTACTTGTATCTTTGATCTTTCAGCCTTAGCCTCTGCCACTACAGCATTCTGAGCTGTTTGTTTTACATCAAGTTCAGCAAGCTTAGTTTGGTTTACAGCTTGTAAACCTTCCACTGCCCTTACCTGAGTATCAAGCTCAGCAACCTTATTATCAAGCTCTGCCTTTTTTTCATTAAGCTCAGCAATAATTCTCTGGTCCATATCCATCAATTTGCCTATAGCTTGTATTCTTGAAATAAAATCACTGAAGCCTTCTGCTTCAAAAATTAGAGAAAGATAAGAAGTTTGTCCTCCTGTTTTATAGAAAGTTCTCATCTTTGCATCATATAAATCTTGCTTTGCTTTAAGTTCTGCTTTTGCTACTTCTATAGCCTGCTGAGTTTCAGTAATCTTTACCTGAAGTGCTGCTATTTCATTGTTATTCTGCTCAATAGCATCTTTTACAGAACCAATTTCTTCATCTAAAACATAGAGCTGCTCTTCCAAGGCTGCAATTTTGTCTTCAATAGCATCGTACTCATTTCTACTCTGTTGTATTTGCTCTTGTGTATAAGGCTCAGCAAATACTACAGCCCCCTGTCCCATAATGACAGACGCTGCAATAACAACCGCAATAACCTTTTTATTCATGCGTCTATTTGCCTCGAAAAAACTTTTAGGTCGAGGCCGCCTCCTTCCCCCACATTTATTATTGTAATAGCCGACAAAGTAATTATACACCGATATATTATATCGGACAACCATTTGAAACTAATGTTTACAAATTGGTTAAAATTCAATTACAATATAATTACTCATTTTTACTATCTTATCAATATGTGTATGATTTATTTACATTTTATAGCACTTATGGATATTACTATTAACATATTATTAATACTTGCTTTTTAAGATGGCAAAAAACGGTGGATTTAACTAAATCCACCGTTAATATTTTGTATACATTTGAAGTTTTTCAGATATTAATATATACAATTTAGTACATTTATTTATTAGTTTATAACTCTTCTAGCTGCATAGAAGCTCCAAATTTTAGATACTTTTACCTTGTCCCCAGTTTGAGGAGAATGAATCATTTTATCGTCTCCTACATATATACCAAGATGTCCTTGACTTGTAAAGACTAAATCACCTGGTTTAAGTTCACTTCTAGATACTGCTCTTCCTACATTTATTTGATCACGGGTAGTACGTCCTATATTATAACCGAAATTTCTATATACATAGGAAGTAAATCCAGAACAATCAAATCCGCTGGGTGTTGTTCCTCCCCACACATAAGGTATACCTAAAAAATTATAAGAATAGTTTATAATATTTGTACCACTGCCACCGCTACCGCTTTCTCCCCTTGATGGAGGTGCTGGTGCTATTGGCTTGCTATTGTTTCCTGAGGTGTTGCCGCCACTTTCCCTTGCCTGATTAGCTAAAATTCTTGCATTTTCTGCATCTCTTCTGTCCTTGAGTATCTTCTGTCCCTGATTTATTGCTGCTTCTACCTTGCTATCAACACCAGGGGTTACTATAGAATTTCTTAAATTAACTAAAGTGCTAATGGTATTTTTAATTTCACTGTCAGTTCCAGTTCCAGCATTTATAATGCTTATAGGAAAGGCAACAAGGTTTCCTTCTTCCTCTTCAAGGTTTACCTCAATTTTAGCTCTCTCGGCCACAGCCTGTGCTACCATAATATTTTGCTCTTCCTTCTTAACCTGAAGCTCCTGCATTTTTGCATCGTTTTCTTCATTAAGACGTTGAAGCTCCTGGCCCTTTAGTGCTAGCTCCTCTTGAATCTTTTCCAGAGCTTCCTTGCTACTCTTTAACTCCTCTATTATCTTTTGATCTGTTCCTACTATTTTACTTATAGCCTCAACTCTTTGTATAAAATCACTAAAGCCTTCAGAATCTAACAAAATAGCTATATACTCATTCTGGTTAGATTTTTTATACATCCCTCTAATACGACTTCCTAGGAGTTCTTCCTTTGAATCAATTTGTGCCATAAGATTTTCAATCTCTACTTTGGCATTTTCTATTTCTATGTTTAATTTATTTATTTCTTCTATATTTTTAGCTATAACCTCATCCATTGAGATTATCTCTTCGTCTAAAGCTCTTACTTTATCTTCGAGCCCTCCTATTACCTCTTCAATATTCTGAAGCTGGTTCCTACTTTCTTCTACTTGCTGTTCCGTTACCGGATCTGCAAAGGCTACAACAGCTTGGCCACTAATTATGGATGCCGTAAGAACCAAAGCAATTAATTTTTTATTCATAAAAGAACGTCCCCCATATTCGTATATTGTTAGGCAATGATACTCCACCTAAAATTAATTTTTTCGACGAGATTATTATATAACTATAAACATTCTAAAAACAACCTGTTTTCTCAAAAGTTTACAAAAAGGTAAAAATAAGAAGAAAATTCGGTAAAAAATATGACAAAAAGGTTACAAAAGTGGATTTCGCGCATCTTTTGTAACCTTCTTGTCAGATTAATAGTTACATTTACATTATATAATTTTCTAATTATATACACTTTATTTAAATTTGTTTCCTATAATCCTTTGGGAGAAGGTTGCTACAAACATCATTATTACAAAGATAATAACAAATACTATAGAGTAGCCATATATAAATATATCTATTACCCCAAGTATAATCCCTAAAATCCCCACTATTATATTAAATTTTCCGTTAGCTATTAAAAAGCCTTCCTTGTCCTTAACCTTTGCCCCCTCACCAATGATGTCTCTCATTACCTTACTTTTAAACATCATAAATCCATAAATGATGAACCAAAGACTTGCTATTAATATTATAAATGTTGAACCTGACATTATATTTCCTCTTCCCCTTTTAATATTTACTTTAATATTGCTTTAAGCAATACTCCTATTATACACCAATTTTTGTGAAGAACTTACTTTTATTTGTTTAGAATTTATTTTTATCTTTGAAGAATATATTTTTATCCGTGAAGAATATATTTTTATCTGTGAAGAATATATTTTTATCTGTGCAGATTTTTTTATCTGTGCAGAATTTTTTTATCTGTGCAGAACTTATTTTTATCTGTGCAGAACTTATTTTTATTTGTGTATAATTTATTTTCGCGAAAATAGGTAAAAAGATTATCCCAAAGATAAAAAACATTTATAAAATTGTTAATCTTATCACTTAATTTGATATAATTTTTTATATAGATAATGTTATAAAAAGTTTAGAAAGGAGGAGCGGTTACATTTTTTTAAGTCTCCGCAGTAAAGATTATGGATTTTTTAAAAGTTATTGAAAAGAGAAGAAGCATTAGAGCCTATATGGATAAAATGCCCTCAGATGAGGATGTTTTATCAATTATCCAGTGTGGTCATAGAGCCCCCACCGGTGGTAATATTCAACCCTGGGAATTTATTATCATAAAGGATCAAGAGGTTAAAAGAGCAGTGGTTGATACTACTTATGTAGGTAATGATTACGATGGCCTTAGGCATCAGGAATGGATAATGCAGGCTCCAGTAATTATTGCTGTATTAGCAAATAAGTCAAAAAGTTATGCAAGATATGGTGAAAAAGCCTTAGAAAGCCTTATATACCTTGATTGCTCCGCCTGTATAGAGAACATGCTTTTAGCTGCAGTTAACTTAGGTCTTGGCTCCTGCTACATAAGCGGCTTTAGAGAAGATGAGCTTGCAAAGGCACTTAAGCTTCCGGAAAATTACAAACGCATTGCTTTCCTTCCCTTGGGCTATCAAAAGGGCGATGCTGTTATAAATCCCAAGGCTGACATTAGCAATATAATTCATTATGATTTTTTCCAAGAATAGAAATTAAAATAAACATTTTACTTAAAGAGACATATATTTAAATATATACTTCCTGATTTTATTAAAAATATGTTGACAGTATTAAAGGACTTATATATAATAAATTATGTCGCCGGGGTGTGGCGCAGATGGGAGCGCGCGTGCTTTGGGAGCATGAGGTCGCAGGTTCAATCCCTGTCACCCCGACCACAAAAAAGAAAAAGTCACATATAGTGACTTTTTCTTTTTTTATTTTTCATTCTTATCTTTTAACTCTTATTTTTTAACTCTTATCTATTCTCTTTTCCCTATCCTCTATTAACTCTTCATAGTTCTTAGTTCCTAACTCTTTACTTTTCTTTTTTCGCTATTAGTTCTTATCTCTTAACTTTTCTTTTTTCACTCTTTGTTCTGTTTTTTTTTGACTATATTTTGCTTTTCAGCAGCTAATATTACTACCTGTTAATTCCTTTCCACATAAAGCTATATAATTTCCTAAATGAAAACACTTTTATGCTTT
>JAEXZL010000041.1 GCA_023451395.1 Bacillota bacterium
GGGAATACTGACACCGATGGAAAAGTATGAAGCGTATCTGGCGGCATAAAAACTGCTGGTAACACCAGGTGCTACCAGCAGGAAATATTTATTTTATTTTATTGTCCTCTTGACGGGTAGCAGTTCACTTTGGGCTCCCTTCTATTATATATTTTATAATTAGCAAAAAATTTAACTTGCAGAATACATTTCATTATAACATTTTTCACTGCAAATCCATCTTCCTATAGGATTTAACAAATCCTTATGATCATGAGAGTCCTTTATAACCATACCCTCCCCTTTGTAGCTTCCAGTTCTTTTACAGCAAAGACATTTCACAGAAACATCCTTTCCAGAAAGCATATTCAGCTTTTCTTGAAGATTTTTAAACCTCTTCTCCCTTATGCTTTCATGAATATATAATACATTATCTAAAAAATCAACAAAAATGCTTCCACTCTTAAGCTTATGTCCTCTAAGCTTTAAATATCCCTTCATCAAAGGACTATTACCTATATCAATAAGTCTGTTATATAAGATATAAATAACATTTATTCCCCATTGAAGCTTCTTAAACTCTTCTAAATTAAGCTCTCCTCGGTGATAATAATCTTTAATCCTTAGATCCATATCTATCATATGTTTAAGAATTTCCTCAAGAATCTTCTTATCATCCTTAGACATATCCTTGTTTTCCCCCTAAAGCCTTGCTATTTAATAAATCTACAAAAGATTCACTTCATAGTCTAATATATTCCCATAAGATAGTATTTATTCTTCTCTGGGGCCTCTCTGGGGCCATTCTCTGGTGCCAGGCACCAGAGAAAAGAGATTCTCTTCTCCGGTGCCTGGCACCAGAGATTTACCTTAGATAAAAGTACGAAGGTGATTTAGTTTTTCCTTTTCAATTAAGCCTTGGGAGGATTTCTCCGCTCTTACTGCGGTGCCAAAATGGAAGTCAAGGTCTAGATTAGGTTGTATAAAGTTACTTATATTATCAAGATTAAGGCCTCCTCCTGCTAATATTCTTATATGATCGGAGACATCTGCCATTCTTCTTAAGGTACTTATATTATCTACTATGGAACCCTTACCTCCAGAGGTTAAGATATTCGTAATCTCCTTATATTTGGCAAGTAGCTTAACAGCATCAACGAGATTTTCCATTTCATCTATGGCTCTGTGAAAGGTTATTTCCATTCCCTCTCCAAAGGCAATAAGCTTTTCTATAGCCTTTATGTCTATATTATTTTTCTCATCCAAAGCACCAATAACTATTCCATTAGCTCCTAAGTCCTTTGCTAGTTTTATGTCACTTTCCATAGCTCTTATATCACCTTCTGAATAGACAAAGCTTCTAGAATGAGGTCTTATTATTACGTTCACTGGTATTGAAACTGACTTTATCACTTCTTTTATTATTCCATAGCTGGGTGTTAAGCCACCTTCAGAAAGGGCTGAAACAAGCTCGATCCTATCTCCGCCACAGTCCTGAATAATTTTTGCCTCCTCTGAATTTGTTGCAATTATTTCTAACATGAACCTCACTCCTTTTATTATTCATAATTCTTTAGTTTGTCCAAAGGCAGTTCCGATATTGAAACCTTTTCTTCCTGACACTCTGCCAGATACACCGTAGACTCCTGTTTATGAGAGGCTGTTACAAAGGTAAAATCTACATTTGTACCCACTCCTACCTGCCCATACTTGTCCATACATATGATAGACATAGCACCAGCTTTTCCTCTTTTTCTTATAAGCTTTTCTGAAAACTCTCTCAAAGTTGATTCTGCAGCCTCCTGGGGTGACATTCCCTCCTGAATACGTCTTACTGCTTCATAAGAAAGACATCCTTTCATTATATCCTCTCCCAGACCTGTAGCTGCCGCTGCTCCAATTTCACTATCTGCATAATAGCCAGAACCAACTATCGGTGAGTCTCCTACCCTCCCTCTTTTTTTCATAAAAAGTCCACTAGTAGAAGTTCCTGCTCCCAGATTTCCAGCCTTATCTAGAGCCAGCACGCAAACAGTATCATGCCCATCGTATGGAGTAAGTGTTTTATCTTTGATTCTTTTAAGTTTATCCTTATAAAGCTCTTTTGATTCTTCTGTTAACATATTTACTTTTTGAAATCCTTCCCTTTGAGCATATTCTTCTGCACCCCTTCCTACTAAAAACACATTAAATCTTTGGCCACTAAGTTTTTTTGCTAAGGAAATAGGATTCTTGATATCTGATATTCCTGCAACAGCTCCCAAGGAAAGGGTATTACCATCCATAATGGCTGCGTCCAGCTCCACTTCTCCATATTCATTAGGCAGGCCACCATAACCTACAGATTTATATTCAGGATTGTCCTCCACATTTTTTATAGCTTCCTCTAAAGCAGAGGTGGCAGTTTCTCCTGATTTTAACTTCTCTGCCCCAAGCCTAGTGCCATCAAGAGCCATCCTCCAGGTTGATATAATACTCCAGCTCATAATAAATATCCTCCAAATTTGATAGTGTTACAAAAAAGGTCCTATTAGAATTATACTAAAAAATCTCCTATCTCACAGCAAACATTTCTATTTATGAAACCTTACCATTGATATATAATAAGGATAGTCAGAAAAAGCATAACAGGAAAGGAGAATTAATATGGCAATTTTAGTTACGGGAGGTATGGGATACATAGGAAGTCATACTGTTGTTGAGCTTTTAAATAAGAATTATGATGTAATAATTGCCGACAACCTTAGTAATAGCAAAGAAGTAGTTAAAGATAGAATCAAAAAAATTACTGGAAAAGACGTGATTTTTTATAATATCGACGTTACTTTAGAGGATGAGCTTCATAAGGTGTTTTCTGAAAATGATATCCAGGCTGTAATCCATTTTGCAGCTTTTAAGGCCGTAGGAGAATCCGTAGAAAAGCCCCTTGATTACTATTATAATAATTTAACCAGCAGTCTTGTTATATTAAAGGTTATGAAGGCTCATGGAGTTAAAAACTTTATTTTTAGTTCCTCAGCCACAGTATATGGTCAAGCCAATATCATCCCAATACCAGAGGATTACAGTCCATTATCAGCTACAAATCCTTATGGCAGAGCAAAGCTCATAACTGAGGATATGTTAAGGGACATCTGTGCTGCAGATAGCTCCTGGAACGTTGCCATCTTAAGATACTTTAATCCTGTTGGTGCTCATGAAAGCGGAACCATAGGTGAGGATCCAAATGGTATTCCTAATAATCTTATGCCCTTTATTACAAAGGTTGCCATAGGAGCACTTCCGGAGCTTAAGGTCTTCGGAAATGATTATGATACTAAAGATGGTACTGGTGTCAGAGACTATATACATGTAGTTGATTTAGCTAAGGGACATATATGTGCTCTAGAAAAGCTGCAGGAAAACCCAGGCCTTGTAACCTATAATTTAGGTACAGGTAAAGGCTACAGTGTACTAGATATAATAAATGCATTTTCCAAAGCTAGTGGACAAAATATTCCCTACAGCATCGTAGGAAGAAGACCTGGAGATATTGCTGTATGCTATGCAGATCCAAAAAAGGCTAATATAGAGCTTAACTGGACTGCTGAAAAAGGAATCGAAGATATGTGCCAGGACTCATGGAGATGGCAGAGTCAAAACCCTCAAGGTTATATATAATTAAAACAATAAAAACCGAAATTGAGCGTTTAATTACATAAGCTAAAGCTGTTAGGTTATGAGCATAATACAAAACAGGCAACGACATTTTCTCGTTGCCTGTTTACTTTGCAATAGGTTAGTTATATTTAAGAGACCATTTTAAATTTCAAAGGTAAATTATTCAATTCAAGTAACTTTTATTAATGTATTACTTGGTTTCTTCGAATATTTTTATAGCTTCCTCAGTATTTAAAACCTTACCGAAAGATACAACTTTTCCTTCTACCACAAGAGCAGGGGTGGTCATAACTCCATAGGCTGCAATTTCAGCAAAATCTGTTACATGGTCTATGGTTGTATCCATCCCAAGCTTTTCTAGAGCATTTTTAACATTCTCTTCAAGAGCATTGCATTTTGCACATCCTGTTCCAAGGACTTTAACTCTTGAACCACCTAGCATAGCTTCCTTTGCTTTAGCCATGCTCTGATTATCATAGCTGTCTCCACTGCAGCAATTCTTTGTAACTTTCTTTACTTCTTTCTTTTTTCCAATTCCAAATAAAGCCATTTTTTATTCTCCTCTCTTATTATAAAAATTTAAGAACAATTCTTACAAACTTTTAGTTATTATATTAATATGTGGATATTTAAAATAAGAATTGTAATGCATTAAACAAATATCCAATTATAATTATACCAATAGCAACAATACCAACAAATATTCCTAACAACCTAGGCTTAACTGCCTTCTTTAACATAATAATAGATGGTAGTGATAATGCTGTAACGGCCATCATAAAGCTTAATATAGTTCCTAAGCCCACCCCTTTTAAATAAAGTGCCTCAGCAATAGGAAGTGTACCAAAAATATCAGCATACATCGGAATACCTGAAACTGTTGCTAATATTACGGAAAACGGGTTATCGCTTCCTAATATTCTCTGTATTAAACTCTTTGGTATAACATTATGAATCATAGCTCCAATTCCTACTCCAATAATTACATACCAAAATACCTTCTTAACCGTTTCATAAACCTGTTCTCTAGCATATTCTACTCTTTCTCTCTTTGTAAGGTCAGGTGATTCAATTTCAATGCTATTGGCTTCTCTCACAAACTTTTCTACATACTTTTCCATCCCTAGTTTTTCAATTATAGTTCCTCCAGCAATAGCAAGAGCAAGTCCAACAATCACATATGCCACAGCTACCTTTGATCCAAATATACTCATTAAAAGTATTAAAGAACCTAAATCAACTAAGGGTGAGGATATTAAAAATGAGAAGGTAACGCCTACAGGTAAGCCTGCACTGGAGAACCCCATAAACAGTGGTATAGATGAACAGCTACAAAATGGAGTTACTGTACCTAAAAGTGCTGCCAGTGTATTTGCAGTAATACCATGGAATTTTCCAAGTATTTTCTTTGTTCTTTCTGGCGGAAAATAGCTCTGAATATAGGAAATAATAAAAATTAATATAGATAAGAGAACAAGTATTTTAATAGTATCATAGATAAAGAATTGCATACTTCCTCCTATGGTACTCGATGCATCCAATCCAATACCATTGAGTAATCTTCCAATCAGTTCATTAAGCCATTTCATTCCTAAAATTTGATCCTGAATAAAATTCCAAATAATCATTTTTGTCGCTCCTTGCATTTATATATTGATATTTATCGATATGTTTACCTTAAATATTGCCACCTAAAAAGGCAGCAATATATTATAACCCACAGTTACAAGTACTACTAGAATTACTTTAATATATATTTTTCAATCCAACTATTAAGAAATTTAACGTCTTTTTGAGAAATAGAATAATGCATCCACTTTCCTTCCTTACGAGCCTCCACAAGGCCTGACTCACATAGTATTTTCATATGATGAGATAAGGTTGGCTGTCCTATATTTATTTCTTCTAATAGTTTACAGGCACACATTTCTCCAGTTCTCAGTAGTTCAAATATTAAGAGTCTGTTTTCATCACTAAGTGCTTTAAACATCTTAGCTGTGTTCTTTAATTTATCATCCATCAAATTCACCTCATACATTGATGCTCTTCGATATGTTAACATTATAATATTCATATCGATATGTGTCAATATATTCTGTAGTATTCTATTCCTTGAACCAGGATCTTGTGTTATTAGCTATTCTAACTAACGTTAGCATAACTGGCACTTCCACCATTACACCTACAACAGTAGCCAATGCTGCTCCTGACTGGAGGCCAAATAGAGATATGGCAACAGCAACAGAAAGCTCAAAGAAATTACTAGCTCCTATCATTCCCGCTGGACATGCTATATTATGAGGAAACCTCCACATTTTTGCCCAAAGATATGCCAATCCAAAAATTAAAAAGGTTTGTATAGTTAAAGGGATTGCAATTAAAAGAATATGAACAGGATTATTCAATATCCTATCTCCCTGGAATGAGAAAATTATAATTAATGTAAGCAGCAGTCCAATGATAGTAACATTATCAAATTTTGTAATAAAAATATTGTTAAAGTAATCATCACCCTTTTTATTGATTATTCCCCCCTGGTTACATATCCTAAGAGCAAAGGAATAACAACAAACAATACTGTTGATAGTATTAGGGTATCTAACGGAACTGAGACATTTCCCACTCCCAAGAGAATAGCCACTATAGGAGCATAGGCAAATAGAATTAAATAATTTTAACTAATTCTAGTATTAATAAAAACTGTCCTTTAAATTTAGTATTACTATATATAGATGCTTGTCTATATATAGTAATACTCTAAAACTAAAACTTCAATACATATTAGTTGTAATAGAAATATTTTTCTATTACATTGATAACTATATATAATGTATGCTTACACCTAGTGATGTTTTTTCTTAAGTTATATTCAATTTCACGTAAGTCATCAAGTCTCTATATTTTCTCAAATAGGTTTCAGAAGGAAGATGTCAACATACATCTATACTGAACCACATCTCATATACCACTTTTTATTTATAACAATAAATAAGGAACACCTAGACTATATTTAATAGATGTTCCTTTAGATTCAGTGTGTATTAATACCTTGCTTTTGACTAAGCAATTTTGTTTTAAACCTAATACGTGATATATACTCAAAATGAAATGGTTCTTAAATAACTTCTTGTTGTACTATAAGAAAGTTTATTATTAGTAACCAGCCTTAGTTTTATATATTTTTAAATTTTTCTCTTATTATTAAGTCAGTTATCTAGCTAAAATTAACGTAAGGATTATGCTCAGATTTAATATAAGTGTAAATAAAATAAATAAGATAGCAAGAACCATTTGGTTTACTATCTTTGTTTATTTTACATTATTAAGGCTTATACCAAGCTCATTCAGAGTATTACCCCCCATGCGATCTTCACCTAAGGTACTTAAATACTCTTCATTTGTCATTGGATATAGCATAGCTTTATAAAAGGCCACCCCATTAAAATACTGTTTATAGGCATGAAAGGTTCTATCCTCTCCTATGGAAAGTCCTTTAAAACTATGATTTTTTGCTATAAAAAATAATATCTAGTAATATCTAGTAATTTTTAGCAAATTTTATTTTGATTAGTGGCAAAATTAAAAATACCCTCGTAATAGATTGTATAGGTGAATATTGTAAGGTGGTGTAAGATATGATATCTAAAAAGAAGCTTGGATTTTTTATATTCTTAATGTGCATATCCTTTAGCAGCTCTTCAGCTCTTGCAGCTGATGGTGACTATAGACTCATGCACAACGACCATGATGCTCTTATTATTGGAGAGATTACGAAAATTACAGAAGATGAAATGCTAGTACAAGTGGAAAAGCAGATAATAAACCTTACGGGATGGATGAAAAAACAAGCCACTATAAGCGATACTATAGTAATAGATAGGATTAATTATTATAGGTTTTATGATGGTAGTGAAGAAGGCAGGCCTAATAAGGGTGACTATATACTTGCTTCCTTGGATAAAACTCCGGGAGGATTTAAGGATGCCTGGGGAATTTATAAGGTAGATTCTAAGGATTATAAAATACTTAGTGTGATTATTCCCAAGGAAACAGCTTCCTCCTATCTTAATTTGACTTCTACTGCAATAAATCGCTTTATCAATAGTGATGGTAAGGATTCAGAATTCTCCTACGATGGAAACAAGCTATATTTAGGTGAGGAGCTTATATATGAATATAAAGGTGAAATAGTAGATAAAAAAGTTACTTCAACTGGAGATAAAGAACTTAATACCATTAACACTTATACTGGTATGAATTTAAATGATAAAGAAAATCTATCCAATAAGAATACGCTAGCATATATTTTTGCTGGTGCTCTCATAATAATATTATGTGCATTTGTTTATAAAGTATTATCTTCTAGAAGGTATAAAAAGTAGTGTGGGCCGATAAATCCTTAGTGATTTATCGGTCCTTTGCATCTCCTGAAAGCTGGATAATATACGGAAGATTCTATTATTAATTCATAAAATGGTAATATTTCATTGTTCTTCCCTTATCTATAACTGTATAATGAAATCAAGAGATGGGGGGATAATATGGAGTTTAAATTTAAAGACCAATTATCATTAGGAGTGGCCTCAGCAGCAACACAGATAGAAGGTGGCGACTGTGGCCATAACTGGAATGATTGGTATCATAAAGATAAAATAAAAGACCGTTCTAATCCAGAGCGGGCAACAGATCACTATAATTTATGGAAGCAGGATGCAGATCTCATGTCGAAGATGAAGATTCAGCATTATCGTCTTGGAATTGAATGGGCAAGGATCTGCCCTAAGGAGGATGAAGTGGACACTTCCGTCATTGCCCACTACAGAAATGAACTGATTTATCTTAAGGAAAAGGGAATTTCAGTTCTCCTGACCATTCATCATTTTACCAATCCCATGTGGTTTGAAAATAAAGGTGGGTTTTTAAAAAAGGAAAATTTGAAGTATTATTTAGATTTTGTGACTCTTGTAGTAGAAGAATTTGGAGATATCGTTTCAGAATACATTACAATTAATGAGCCTAATGTATACGCTACCAACTCCTATTATTTTGGGGAGTGGCCACCGGGAGAAAAATCAATTTTTAAAGCCATTTCCATAATGTCCAATATGACAGTATGTCATATTAAAGGATACCAGCTCATTCACAGTCTCCGAGAGAAGAGAGGTTTTACGGATACAAAGGTTAGCTTTGCAAATCATTTAAGGGTATTTGACCCACAAAATTCAAAAAATCCATGGCACCGCTTGTGTACAAGCCTCTTGGAAAGGTTTTTTCAAGGGGCGGTTACAGAAGCCATGGTTACTGGAAGCTTTAAATGGCCCTTAAAAGGAGAAAAAGGAATACAAATTGGAGAGTACTGTGATTTCATAGCAATTAATTACTACACTAGAAGTACCGTATCAGGCTTTGGTGACGGAACAAAAGAAGATGCACCAAAAAACGACCTAGGATGGGAGATCTATCCTGAGGGCTTAGTTCAATGTGCCAATAAAGT
>JAEXZL010000135.1 GCA_023451395.1 Bacillota bacterium
CGTATAATGAGCGATAAATGTGTTATTATTTGTGCTTCCACCTGTAATGGCTATTTCCATGATGAATTGTGGCCATATTTAAGAGACCTTTATAATGAGTTCCAGAAGGATCATATGTACACCTTACCGGATTTGAACCGTTTAGGTGAGTATTATGCAACCAATGAAGAATATATTCGTAAATATCGCTTTACCAATGCCTTCCACCCCTTTCATGGCTTCTCAATGATGTCCTGCGGGCATATTGCAGAGATGAATACTAGTGCAATTTACATTGTAGGTGCAGAGGAACCTGGATATGCAAGAGGAATGGGCTTAAAGACAAGAGAGACCTTTGAAATAGCATTAGAAGATGCCAAGAAGAAATATGTTGGAGAAAATCCTAATATTTTAGCACTCCCAATGACCTTCAAGAGAGCATCAGTTCATCTTTGTATGAAGAATCCCGCAAAAGATTCTATGGATGAGTACGGTAACATACATCAAATCCATGGAGGATGCAGCTGTTAATAACAAATTACTACAGGAGACAACTTCTGTAGTAATTTTATTTAGGATACCTTGAAGTAAAGCGGCTCTCAATAAATCATGTACTTTCCATGTTAATATAGAAGAGCTTTAGCACTTAGTGGAGCAAAGGAGGCTTCTTTTGGACTGATATGGAGAAGCATATCTGTGAAGAACCAAAATTAAAAGGAATTAATAAAATGTTAAATTAAGCCAATGATCTAAAAAAGTGTCATTGGCTTGTGTTATAATTATTTTTACATTTTATTGAAAGATATTGCTAGATAAATAGATATTTGAAGGGGTGAATTATGAATATACAGCCTATTTATGAAAAACCAGCTGCACAGGATTATGTGAGCCTTCGATTACGTTCAGGGATGGGAAATAAAGATTTACAAAGAAGTGAAATTGCTTTGAAAAATTCTTTGTTTACAGTATCTCTATATGATAAAGATAAATTAATTGGTTTTGGAAGAATAGTCGGTGATGGTGGTATAACTTATGTAGTAAGTGACATCATGGTAGATGAAAACTATCGTAGACGAGGTATGGCAGAGCTAATAATGAAAGAGATAGATGAGTACTTTGAAAAAAACACCTATGAGGATAGTTATATTTGTCTACTAGCTAATAGTCCTGCTGATTTGTTGTACAACAAGCATAAGTTTGAGTATCTGCCAGAAGATAAATACGGTATGTTGAGAAACCAAAGTAGCAGCAATAGTAATTACTAAATTTCAAAAAGCAAGCGCTGAAGAATTATCTTCAGCGCAGCAATATGTTTAAAATCTATATGTTTCTAATAAGGTAGAGATGATTTTCATCGTTTCCTCTACGGATTCTTCCACATTTGGCATATGTGCAATCCATAGAGTGGATTCATTTAATGCACCTGAGAGTATATGGGTTAAGGCTTCAATGGATACGGATTCAAAGTATCCTTGCTGTTGCATCAATTGAAGCTGCTCATGTAATAGCCGCATAGAACCTTGTTCATCCATGCTTCGCCAAGTATCCCAGCCTAAGACGGCTGGCCCATCTATAAGCATGATTCGCTTATTTTTTTCTTCTACTGCAGTGGTAACAAAGGCGCGACAGCCAAGGATTAGTTGGTCCCATACATCCTTGCCTTTTGCAGATTCCCTTTCAACCTTTTCCGCAACATCTCCCTGAACAGCTTCAAGTACGGCGAGAAAGAGTCCCTTTTTGCTCCCAAAATGGTGATAGACTGCCCCTCGTGTTAATTTAGCTTCTTTAACTATTTCATCCAATACAGTAGCTGCATAGCCGTGCTCCGTAAAATGCTTTCTAGCTATTTCTTTGAGTAGATTAATTGTTTCCTTAGCTTCTTCTTTACTTCTTTTCATGAAAAGTAACTCTCCTGTTCTTGTGATTACTTATAGATTTTTCAATAGATCCATAGCCTCTTGATCTCCTGAGCTGGTTAAAGATCTTAATCCATGGCGAATAATCCAGCGAGTACCATCCTCTTTTAGATCCAAAGTGCGAAGCCAATTAAGGGTAGTATCCTTGTAGTCCTTTGTTAGGTCGTTCAAGTGATTTGCTACTGACTTTCTCACATAGAAAGAAGGATCATTTAATAATGGGGCTAATAAAGTTAGATTATTGGCTGGATTCCCTTTAATTGCTTTTATACGCTTTGCCCATGGAAGCCGTGGCCGTGTGCCTTCACTAACCAGACGGCGAACATGGGGATTGGGGTCGTTCAACCAGAGGATTAAATACATAAAAGATTCATCTGGATAATGCTCCAAATAAGGTCGTATGGCATATTCCGATGTATGTCGCTTAGTAATTTCATACAAGGCATCCATGGATACTTGAAAATGCTGTATACCGTATTTTTCTACAAAATGGGCTATTGGCATTAAAAAGTAACCATTTGTAAACATTCCTTGTTCTGTTTCGTTTTCTGGTCCAAGAATTTTTAAGAGAATGTTTAATGCTTCTAAATAATCTGAAGGCAGGGTGTTGCGTAATTCTTCAGCTATAACAGCAACTCTTCCTTTTAATTCTAAGGGGTTGATTCTATCTTCAACAGAGTGAACAAATGAATCTGATGGGAAAGTTGGAAAATTGGGTTTGATAAGACTAGAAAGATGGTGAGCCAGCTCCACCCCAAAATAATCCTTTAACGCCTTATTCTCACTCATTTCTTTGACCATACATCCTCAGAATATTGAGTGCTTTCTTCTTGAGAAGGAGGTATAACCTTTATTACGTCAATTAGAACACCGTTAGGGTCGCTTGTTATGAAATGCCGCTGTCCGAAAGCTTCATCGCGGATATCAAGCTTCAATGGGAGCTTTTCGGAAATAATGAGCCTATGGTACTCTTTATCCACATCTTCCACCTCAAAGTTCAAAATTAAGCCCTGCACTAATTTTTGGTAAGCAGCTGGAATTGTGGGATGTGAAGCATCTAGCAGTGCCAATTCAAAGGGAATATTACCACTGGAGCTTTTTAAACTAACGTACCAGTCAGCTTTATATATTATATCAAAGCCAAAGTATTCTGTATAAAACTTTGAGCTTTCTTCAACTTGCTTTGTTAAAATAACAGGGTAAAAACTATTTGTTTTCATAGATACACTCTCCTTTGTTATTTATGAATGTATCTTAACATACATACTGTATGTTTGTAAATGGATTATTAGTTATAAGTATAAAAACTTTCTGTTACAAATATAAGCAAATTTATATGTACTATTTATTGACAAAATACAGTATAAAGGGCAAAAAAATAAGTGGAGGAATAACTACTATCATCCCTTCCACTTCGATATTTAGACTTTCTTGTATAGGAGCCTTTTCCTTTTTTAGCTTTTGTAACCCCTTTGCCCTGGTTTATGGCCTGTAGGTGCTCATGTATATTTTCAATCTTACAAGGCACATATCCACCCTTGATGGTAATCTTCTTACCTTTCATAAATAAAACCTCCTGTGGTCTTTTGATTTAGAATATTGCTATATTAATAATATACCACAGTTTAGCTTTGATAAGTTAATGATAGATGTTATATTTTAGCAGATATCTACTTCCTATTCAGTTAGTGCAATGCTTTCCGCTTTTTCTTTTTCATCTGATTTAACGTTAATAATAAGCCCTATTGTAAATAGAACTCCTCCAATAATCTTACTAGGAGATAGGATATGAAAATATAAATAGTCTATAACAGCGCTAGTAAGCATTTGACCTATAAAGCGAAGAAGCACTATATATACTGCTGGTAGTTTAGAAACTACAAGATTAGCTGAGTAGGTTGTTAAAATGCCAATAAAGCCACCTAGAAAATAGGGGAGAGGTATGCTTCTTAAAGAGCTATAGTCTGGTATGGACCTTATCATTACAGCACATAGTACGATAGAAGATATAGCTGCTACTAAATAGTTTATATAAACCCCATTTATCAGCCCTTCCCTTTGAGAGAGCTTCCCACCTATTATCATATTTAAAACTATTGATACTCCTGCTAAAAGAGAAAGTAATATATACATGATTTAACCCCCTTATAAAATTGTCATTGCTAAAATACCAAGAGAAATTACTGATAATCCAAGTAATTTTTCTTTTCTTACTTTATTAACAGGCATCCCAAAGAATCCGAAGTGATCTACTAAGGTAGACATCACAAGCTGGCCAAATAATCCTAGTGAGCTAGCAACAGTTATACCAATTCTAGGTATGGATAGGTTGTTTAAAAGTATAGTTATAAGATTAAGAGCTCCTGGAATATAAAATATTAAAGGTAGCTTTCTTAAGCTTAAAAGTTTTTTGTTCCTAATAATAGATATAACTATAATTAGTGAAAGTCCAAGGGAATAATATATTGTTGCGCTTATATACGGACCTAGGATACCTGCAAGCATACCATTGAAAAAATTCATTATGGCAAGGATAATGCCATTAAAAAGGGAAAGATTGTTATACATCTATGGATTCCTCATTTCTTTACAATAATTTACTAATAGAGTAATATAATCATAAAAAACTTGATATGACTTATGTCATAGTAGGGGAGATTTATGAAAAGAGTTTTAGACGATAACCTTTTAAGAGCTTATATCCATAAATATAATATAGAAGAGATGTTTCATATGAATTTAATTAATGTTATGGAACTTCACTTTTTCCAAAAAGGTGAAACAATTTTTAAAGCAGAGAGCAATCTAGAATACTACTACTTGCTTGTGGATGGTAAAATAAAAATTTCATATCCCTTTGAGAATGGTAAAGCAATGCTTTTAAAGTTTTATAATCCCTTAAATACTGTTGGGGGATTAGAGCTTTTAGATAATAAGCCAATAGTATGTGAGGTTGAGGCAATGGAGGATGCTTATTTAATAGCCATTTCTTCGGATATCTTAAGAAAAAACTATTTAGACAATCCTCAGTTTCTGCACCATTTAGTAGAGAGCTTAAGTGAAAAACTATATACAACTATTAAGAGTAGCTCCTATAATTTTGTTTATCCTCTTATTAATAGATTATCTAGCTATTTAGTTGAACGCTTATCAGATAAGGACTACATAGATATAAATTCATCCCTTCAACAGGTTGCTCAATTCTTGGGGACTACCTATAGACATTTAAATAGAATTCTAAAGGACCTTGAGGAAAAATCCATTATAAAATACAAGAATAAAAGAATATATGTCCTTGATGAGGATAAGCTTCGAGAGCTGTCTAAGAATTTTTATATATAAGTTTAGATATGACTAAAGAGAGCACAAAATATCACTCATGATAATCCTGGGAATAGTATAATTGCAATAAGTATAAGATAAGGATTTTTAAACTATACCCTGACATTAATAAAAGGATAGGAGTGATTTTTATAATGGAAAATAATCTTAGATTTTATCAAGAGCATGATATCATGACAGAAATTAAAACCATGAAGGATATGGTTGCTGATATGCCAAAGGATATAAAGGTTATTGTCTCTTATGTACAAAATGTATTGCTTCATCAGCAATGGAGTGAGGCATATGGATTGAAACTTAGTGATGAAAGAAAGATGGAACCCTTCATACGAAGCTTTGAGGATAAATTGATTTTTTTAAAGAACCTTGGATATACTCATATATCAGAGGAAAAGGGAAATGAAAGTAAAATCATAGGAATATGTCGTGATTTTTCTGTAGTTGCTGCTGCCCTTTGCAGAGAGGCAGGAATTCCTGCTAGAGCCAGATGTGGTTTTGCAAGCTATCTTGAAAAAGACAAATATATTGATCATTGGGTTCTTGAATACTGGAATGAAGATAAGAAACAATGGGTAATGGTGGATGCACAGCTAGATGCTCTTCAGCAAAAAGCACTAAATATTCCCTTTGATCCTCTTGATGTAAGTGAAGAGTATTTTATAACAGGGCCAAGAGCTTGGCTTATGTGTAGAGAAGGATTAGTTAACCCTGAATTATTTGGGATTTTTAAATGGTGGGGCTATGATTATTTAAGGTGTAATCTTATCTTAGATGCTAATTCATTGCTAAAGCTACCTATGCAGCCATGGGACATGTGGGAAGGATATAAGAGTATGCCCATGAAAGAATGGACGGAAAAGGATTATGAGGTAATGGATGATTTAGCCAGGCTTGCTATGAATGTTGATAATAACCCTAATGCTTTATTTGACTTTGTTCAAGGAAATAAAAAGATAAAAGTACCTGATGATTTGGAAAAGGTTATCAATAGTTTAGAATAAGGTTATTGATATCTCTTATATCAATATATCTAAATTTTAGAGATTAAAGCGCTATTCTTTATGAGATGGGTGCTTTTTTCTTTCCATATATAGTTACATCCATTTAAAGTTTAGATAGCATGACTTTTTGGATAAAATAGTATACTTTTTACTTAATAAGATTTGTTATTTCTTTTTTATGTTAAAATTGTAGTACTAAATTTGAAAAATAGTACCATTTCACTACTTTAAGAAAACATTTACAATAGGACTAAAGAAGAAGTATGCGCTACATATAATTTATGGAGGGATAAAATGAAGAAGATCAAAGTTTTAGTTTCAGGTCTTTTAATACTCAGTGTAATTGCAGGAGTTGGATGTTCCAGTAAAACAAAGGTCGGAAGTAAGGAAACAGATGGAAAGACTAATTTAGTGTGGGCAGGCTGGACCGGAGAAGAAGAGGCCAACAAAGCAACAATAAAAGGTATTATTGACACTTATAATACCTCTGCTGATAATGCTGAGGTTTCATGGGTAGGCTGGCCTTGGGCTAATACTTTGCAGCAGCTTATCATAAGAACTCAAGGAAATCAGGATCTTGATGTGGCACAAGTAGATATGGCTTGGCTTGCAACTTTAGCAAAGATGGATGTACTGGTGGATTTAAATGAGGTATTAGGGGAAACTTGGATGAAGGAAAACATACCAGAGGCATCTTTAAGCTCTGGAAATATTGATGGTAAACAGCTTGCAGTTCCTTGGACACAAGCATCTATAGGTATGGTTTATAATCCTACTATATTAAAAAATGCCGGTATTGATAAAGTTCCTGAAACTGTAGATGAGTTTGAGGCAGCTCTTAAAAAGATTAAAGAATACGATAAAGATATAATTCCTTATGCAGCTGCAACCAAAGAAGCAGGAAGTATAGCAAAGGACGTAAATGCTTGGTTTTGGACTTTTGGAGGTCAGTATATAGATGATTCCGGAAAGGTTGTAATAGATAGTGCTGCAAATGAAAAAGCCCTGACTTGGTATAAGGGTTTAAAAGATAATGGATATATTGCAATGGACTTAACAAGATTTGATGCAAGACAATTGTTTGCTCAAAATAAAGTTGCATTTTATGACGATGCAATACTTGCAAGAGGTATTGCAAAGGGTAATGGAGTTTCGGAAGATAAGCTAGATGAGACAATAAAGCCAATGGCAAGACCAGTTTTAAGTAAAGGGGACAAGCCTCAATCTACTCTTTGGGGTCATCAGCTAGTTATATTTAAGAGCACTAAGGATAAAGACAAGGCTGGAGAATTTATAAAATATTTGATAAGTGAAGATACTTCCCTCAAATACTTTGAAGCTTCAGGATCTGTTCCAGTAATGAATTCAGCTATAAGTAGCGATAAAGTTAAAAATGATAAGTGGTCAAGTGAATGGCTTAAGATAACTGAAACAGGTAAAAAAGCTGAAACACAAAAATACGAAAATGATAGCCAGCTAGCTACTATTATTACTGAAGAAATTCAAAATACTTTACTCGGCACAAAGTCTCCTAAGAAAGCTTTGGAGGATGCGCAAAGCAGGTTTGAGCAAAGCATAAATTAAGGAGGGCATTAGATGCAATCAAATTTGTCTTTGAAGAGTAAATCTGATGATGTTATAAAAAAGAATAAACTAACAGATGGTCAATTTGGATTTCTGTTAATACTGCCTGCTCTGATAGTTTTTTCTCTAATAGTTTTATATCCTTTTTTATCATCAGTTTCCCATAGTTTTTTTAAGGCAGGGATGCTAACTACTGAAAAAAGCTTTATAGGATTAAATAATTTTAAAAACATTATTTCAGATCCTAACTTTACCAAAATACTAGTAAATACCTTTGTGTTTGTTCTTGGAACAACCCTTCTATCCTTTGTACTAGGTTTTATATGGGCAATAGTATTGAACCAGGGCTTTAAAGGATCAGAGTTCCTTCGAGGTATTACTTTAGTTAACTGGATCATACCTGGAACGGCTATAGGATTTTTGTGGATGTGGATATTTCATGGCCAATTTGGAGTTCTAAACTATATATTGAGAAGTTTAGGGCTTATTGAGCAAAATATTACATGGCTGGCAGATCCTAAGTACTCAATGTTAGCAGTTATAGTAGCAAGAACATGGCAGTATATGCCTTGGTTTATGGCCCTTATTATAGGGGGATTAAAAGGAATATCCTATGATATTGTTGAAGCGGCAAGAATAGATGGTGCTAATAACTTTAAAGTTTTTACAAAAATAGTTCTTCCATCTATGAAAAATATTATATTCTTCATTTTACTTTTAGGTATTATAGCAGGACTACAGCATTTTGATATTATATGGGTTATGACTTCAGGAGGCCCGGGAATATCAACAACTACTTTATCAGTTGAAGTATATAAGACCGCATTCCAAAATTGGGACTTAGGCAGAGCCTCTGCTATAGGAACCATATGGGTTGCTATATTATCTGTGTTTATGTTTTTATATCTAAGAATGCAGAGAGAAAAGTAAAGGAAGGGGACTACTATGCCAGAATATAAGTTGTTTGATAGTAAAAGTAAAGGGTTTAAGATATTCTTTATAATTTCCTTAGTTATTGTAGGATTATTTGTACTGCTGCCACTTTATTGGATAATAATAACTGCCTTAAAGCCTGTAAAGGATGCTTTTAATGTTAATCCAAGTTTCTTTCCAAGCAGCATAACCTTTGATAATTTTAAACAGGTAATAACAGATAAGAGAATACTGATATATCTTAGAAATAGTTTATTTGTATCTTTCTCAAGCTCTTTTATTACTACAGCTTTATGTACTTACGCAGGCTATAGTTTTTCGAAATTTAGATATAAAGGAAGAAAGTCATTTATTATGCTTATAATGACTGCTCAAATGTTTCCTTTTGAAGTTATCCTTCTTAAAATATATACATTAATGAGTAGTTTAAATTTATTGGATAATTATATATCCTTAATATTATCCTTTGTCACATTTACTTTGCCAATGGGCATTCTTACACTTAAGTCTTATTTTGATGAGATACCAGATTCTTTAATTGAATCAGGCAACATAGATGGGGCGTCAAGAATGACCATAATGCATAAAATAATATTTCCCTTAGTAGTACCAGGAGTAATATCTACAGCAATTTATGGGTTTGTTTGGAGCTGGAATGACCTTTTATACTCCTTAACTCTTGTTACTTCAGCTGATAAAAGGACTTTAGCTCCTGGGCTGTCACTAACATATATGGGGGAGTTTCAAAACAATTGGTCTAATATGATGGCTGCTTCCATATTCGTATCTATACCAGTTGCTCTAATATTTATATTTTTGCAGAGATACTTTATTCAAGGTATTACTTCTGGTTCTGTAAAAGGCTAAATTTGAGAGGTAAAAGAATGGATAAAAAAATCGTTGTTAAAGATTATAAAGTAGTTGTTATTGGTGGAGGCATGGCAGGAGTATGTGCTGCTATAGCAAGCGCCAGACAAGGAGAAAAGACTGCCCTTATAAATAATAGGCCAGTATTAGGAGGAAATGCCAGCTCTGAAATAAGAATGCATATAGTTGGTGCTGACTATCATGGGTTCAGGCAAAATGCTAGAGAGACTGGGATAATAGAGGAAATTTTGTTGGACAACAAAAGAATTAACAAAAGCAACTCTTTCTCAATATTAGATACTATCCTATGGGAAAAAACAAGATTTCAAGAAAACCTTGATCTATATTTAAATACCCATATTACAAGTCTAGTTAAGGATGAGGATAAAATTATACGTGTTGTGGGAGAACAGCTCACAACAGAAAAGATATTTGAGCTTAATGGAGAAATATTTATAGATGCCACAGGTGATGGTACTATAGCTTACATGTCTGGTGCAGAATACATGAGTGGAAGAGAAGGTAAAGACAAGTTTGGAGAAAAGTTTGCTCCTGAAAAATCAGATAACCATACCATGGGAAATACTCTGCTATTCTCGGCTGTTGATATGGGAAAAAAGGTTGAGTTTATAAAACCAAATTGGGCTAATACATACCAAGAGGAAGATTTAGCTTATAGGCCACATCATGAAATTAACAGCGGATACTGGTGGATTGAAATTGGTGGAGATGATCTGGATGTTATACAGGACGGAGAAGTAATAAGAGATGAGCTTTTAAAGGCTGTATATGGGGTTTGGGATCACATCAAGAACTCCGGGAACCATAATGCAGATAATTTTGCTTTGGACTGGGTAGGGTTTTTACCAGGGAAAAGAGAAAGCAGAAGAATAGTAGGAGACTATATTTTAAAAGAACAGGACTTGTTTGAGGGAAAAATATTTGATGATGCCATTGCATACGGTGGCTGGCCTATGGATATGCACACCGTGGGAGGCATCAGAACAAGAAGAGAGCCAAATGATTTTATTATGATGGATGATTTATATACAATACCCTATAGGTCCATATATTCAGTAAATATTAAGAATCTAATGGTAGCTGGTAGAGATATAAGTGCATCACATATGGCCTTCGGTTCTACAAGAGTTATGGCAACCTGTGCGGTTATAGGGCAGGCTGCTGGTACAGCGGCTGCTATGTGCACAAGTAAAAAAGTCTTACCGAGAGAGCTTAATAAGGATATAAATGAGCTTCAACAAAGGCTGATGAAGGCAGACTGTTATATACCAGGGTTTAAAAATGAAGATAAAGAGGATTTAGCATTAACTTCAAAGATAAGCGCCTCCAGCTTCCTTAAAAGTTGTGAACCTGAAAATATTATAAATGGTTACTCAAGAATGATAAAAGATCAAACAAACGCATGGATTGTAGAAGATGATGATAAAGATCCATGGATTGAACTTGCTTTTGATAATATTATTTCTCCTAAGGAAATAATATTAAAGTTTGATTCTAATCTATCAAGGGAAATAATGATTTCTTTAACTCATAGTGTTAGAGATCGTCAGCAGGAAGGCACTCCAAAGGAAATAGTAAGAGATTATGACCTTGAATTTTATCATGGGAAAGAATTAGTAGCTAAAAGAGAAGTTAGAGATAATCACAGACGACTAAGCTGCACTGAGCTCCAGGGTGTTAACTGTAACAGAATAAGAGTTAAACCGCTAAATACATGGGGAGATAAGAGTATCTGCATATATGAAATAAGGGTTTACTAAATATGGCTATCGAAAGATAGCCTTTAACTCTTTATAAGCCTTTAAGTTATTGTTTATAGGGAATTTTGCAATTTTATGAATAATAATATAAAATTACCATAAGAAGTAAGTTTAATGAAATTAGTTATATTACTGGTGGTGATATAAATGTACAATCTCCTTATAGCAGATGATGAAAAAAACATAAGGGAAGGGTTAAGCAGATTTATTGATTGGGATGCTTTAGGCTTTAAGGTTGTAATGAAATGTGAAGATGGAGAAGATGTAATAGATTACATAAATGCTATGTCTGTAGATGTAGTTCTTTGCGATATCAGAATGAATAGAAAATCAGGTCTAGAGGTAGCTAAATATGTATGTGAAAAGGCACCAAATATAAAAGTTGTTTTAATGAGCGGATATCAGGAGTTTGAATATGCTAAAAAAGCTTTGGAATACAATGTTGTCTTTTATATTGTAAAGCCTATAGAGATTGATGAAATTAAAGAAAAATTTATAAGGATAAAAAGCGACCTGGATAGTTTGAAGAATATTAATGAAAAAATGCAGCAGGAGAAGAAAAAAGTAATTGAGGCTCAGCAGGACTTTAGGGTGCTTATAGATATGCAGAGTTATTTGATAGAATATTTCATAGCCTTTGACAAGCCTTCTATATACAGTATTTTTAATGATATATCTACTAAAGTAATCAATATGCCCTTTGATTCTGGGGTGAAATTTTTAGAGAATACCTTAGTGCTTTTATTAGATAGAATAATTGACACTTATGTAGGTTTGATTATTAAAGAGGACTTAAAGGCTTCAATAAGAAAGATTAGTTATGCTGAAAATTATAATAGTGCCATTGAAGTCTTTGAACAATGGATAAATTCAGCCATTAATGGAATTGAAGAAAACAATAATAGCAATTCTAGATTAGCTATAAAAAAGGCTAATAAATATATTGAAGAAAACTATATGTATGATTTAACTTTGGAAAAGGTGGCGGAAATTGTTTTCTTGAGTCCTGTTTATCTAAGTAAGGTCTATAAGAAGGAAATGGGTATTAACTTTAGTGATTATATTACTCAAATTAGGATGGAAAGATCTAAGGAGCTGCTGTGCAATAGAAATTTGAAAATCTATGAAATATCTGAACTTGTGGGCTATAAAAATCTCAAATACTTTTATAAGATATTTAAAAGCTATACAGGCTATACTCCAAATAAGTATAGGGGGATTTTTATTAGTAATATATCCAATAAACGAAGAGAAGATAAATAGGTGTAATTATGAGAAAAATTAAAAGCTTAAATATATGGAAATATATAAAGGAATATAGATTTAACAGTATTTTAGTGAAATACTTTATAACTATTAACCTCTTCATAACTCTTCCACTATTCCTAGCTATATTCTTTGCTTTTAACTATTTAAATAACATCTATAAGGATCAGATAATGACTGCTAATCAGGCAGCCTTGTCTAGAACAAAAGATAGTATTGATATGATAATTAGACAGGCTGAAACTACCCTCTTAAGCCTTGCTACGGATTTGGACGTAGAAAATATATTAAGATTTAATAGCGAAAACTATCATGCAAAAGATTCAGATATGCTTAAAAGTATAAATAGCGTAGAAAAGGTAATAAATACTTATGTATATTATGGAGATTTTATAAACTCTATTTGTATTTACTCTGAAAAAAGTGATTATAAGGTTGTTACAAGCAATACAGCCTATATAGACTGGAAGTATAGTGATACTATTGAAAAGGAATTTCATAAGAACTCTTCAAAGAGCTATTGGATATCTGTTATTCCTGAAAAAAATACCATATCATTTTTTAGGTCCATACCTCTATATTCTAGTGAGAAAAGTGGAGTGGTTGTAGTTAGTATTGATATTGATAAAATTAATGAACTTATAAATGAAAATAAGGATGTTATTATTGAGGATTTCTATATACTGAGTAATGGCTCAATAGTTTTTAATAAAAATAGAAGTCTATTAAATGAAGATATTAGCAGCATAAAATCGCTACAGGGAATAGATATATCAAATTTAGGTAAAGGAAGAACTATAACAATTGGAGAAAGAGATTATTTTCTAAATAATATTGAATCTGATTATAATGACTGGAACTTTTTATCTTTTGTAAGTACCAATGATAATAAATTAAATGTAAACAGAATCAGAGATATAATGATTGGATTTTTAATTTTTAGCATAACTTTGGTGCTTATCATTTCATTTCTTATAGCTGTTAAGCTTTTTACCCCAATAGAAGAGATATTCACAATACTAGAGAAGAAAAATTACGTTGATACCAAAATTTACAGTAAAACAAGGATAAATGAACTGAAAATAATATCTAAAGGCTTGGAAAGTTCCATAAGTGATGCTCAATATCTTAAGGAAGAGCTTGATAATAGAATGAGACTATTAAAAAAAGCTAGGTCTATAGCACTTCAATCACAAATTAATTCTCACTTCCTCTTTAATACTTTAGAGAATATAAGATGGAAGGTTATGGAGTTTACCAATGGAGAAAATGAAGGAAGCTATATGATATCAAACCTCTCAAGACTTTTGAGGATAGGGCTTAATACCAAGGATTACATGAATACTTTAAGAAAGGAGCTTGAACATGTAAGGATATATTTAGAAATACAAAAAATAAGATATGAGGAAAAATTTGAAGTTACTTATGCCATTGAAGAAGAAACCTTAGAGACTATGCTTCCCAAAATAACCCTCCAGCCCATTGTAGAAAATGCAATATATCATGGAATAAAGCCATCTAATAAGAAATGTACTTTATCAATAAGATCCTTTCTTTTAAAGGATAAAGTTTTAATAGAGATAAAAGATAATGGTACAGGCATGGAAGAGGAGAAGTGCAGCTCCATTAACAATGAGCTTCAGATGGAGTATATCAAGGAGGAAAACCATATTGGAATAAAAAATGTTAACCAAAGAATAAAGCTTAGTTTTGGAGAAGATTATGGTATAGAAATAAAAAGCAAGGTTAACATTGGAACAAGCATAATTATTTCAATACCATCAGACTATAAAAGTAGTTCTGGTGAATTTTGATATAAAAAGCTAGATAAAGCATATAGTTCTAAGAAGGACACAAGCCTTGAGTTATCAAGGCTTTTTTTCTTATAAAAGGTGTCGTAGTACATTAAAACTGTCTATCAATGTTAATATCTTATATGTTAGTGGTTATTGAATTGCATATGCTATATAATGTTAACTAATGGAAATAAATTGAATTTTTATTCGCATATGTTACAGGGTAGGATAATTTAAATCTTGATTTTAAGGGGAGAAAAATAATGAAATTACACTTTCAAGAATTTAAAGATGAAATTGATGCTCTTATTGAGTTTTTGACCTCAGAGGCTTGGGAGTTTCATGGAAATCCAAATCCAAAACCGGAGGGGATTAGAAAGAACTACGAAAATCATATTTATGCTAGTGATGACAGCAAAACCTTTTGGATCATCCTAGATGAGGATACAAAAGTGGGACAGGTGAGAATTTATGATTTAGAAGATGGTACACCACTATTTGATATAAGAATTCTTAGCAAGTACAAAGGGATGGGCATTGGAACAAGTACCGTGAATTGGTTGGTTCGTTATGTATTTGAGAATTACTTAGATAAGGGCAGGCTAGAAGGCTATACAAGACAGGATAATTATCCTATGAGATCTGTATTCCATAAGTGTGGCTTTGTTAAAGAAGCACACCACCGAAAAGCATGGCCAGGTAAGGGTGGAAAACTATATGATGCAATTGGATATGGTATAACAAAAGAGGATTGGGAGAATGGACAAGTTACCCCTGTTATCTGGGAGGATTTTAAGTAATAGGGTAAGAGATTTTATTATAGGAGTAATAAGAACTATAAGGTTATCTAAATAAAAATGCCTCTTAGTAATCCTGAATGTCACTTAGTGGCATTTTTATTTTTATAAACTGAATATTAGGAGCCGGCTGTTTGAATGCTCATTAAATGTCTAAAATAAAACATGTTGTAAACTATAGAGGATATACTTAAGTATAGTATTATTCTCCATTTTTATGAAATTTATAGTAATGAAAGCATTTTGACAAAATGGCGTAGGGGCTTTTAAATATATACTTTTATAATAATTATTTAACTTTAATAAAAATATGCTTATCATCACAGGGACGAAATAAGTCCCGTTAATAATAAAATGTCCCATATTGTCTAAATTTTTCCATGGTGATAAGATTAAAAGGTAATATGACGCAATAAAATATAAAAATATAAACTAACGGGAGAAAATTAATATGAGTATAAAAATTGGAATTAATGGTTATGGACGTATAGGCAGGGTAGTTATTAGAATTGCTTCTGAAAAGCCTGAGCTATTTGAGATTTGTGGGATAAACCTAAGAAATGCTGATATTGATACTATGGCTTATTTATTAAAATATGATTCAGTTTTTGGTACCTTTAAAGGAACCGTTGAAACCGCTGAAAATGCATTGATTATTAATGGTAAAAAAATAGCTGTATTTAGTGAAGGTGATGCGTCAAAAATTCCTTGGAGCAGCTGCAAGGCTGAGTATATCATTGAATCCACAGGTGCATATAATACAACTGAAAAAGCTTCTCTTCACTTTAACGGCGGAGCTAAAAAGGTTATTATTACAGCTCCATCAAAGGACACTGTTACCCCTACCTTTGTTGTGGGAGTAAACCACTTGAATTATCTTAAGGAATATAATGTTGTATCTAATGCCTCCTGTACTACTAACTGTTTGGCTCCTTTGATGAAGGTATTGCAGGATAGCTTTGGAGTAGAAAAGGGCCTTATGTCAACAATCCATGCAGCCACCGCTAAGCAGAAAGCCGTAGACGCCAGGGCTGGAAGAGATCTAAGAACTGGAAGATCTGTATTTGGAAATATTATTCCTTCGGCAACTGGAGCTGCAAAGGCCTGTGCTGAGGTAATACCTGAGCTTAAAGGAAAATTAACAGGAATGTCCTTTAGAGTTCCATCAAATGCTGTATCAGTAGTAGACCTTACAGTGCTTCTATCTAAAAATGTCAGCTATAAGGACATTTGCGATGCTATAAAAAATGCTTCAAAAGGATATATGAAGGGTATCATAGGCTATGTGGAGGACGAGGTGGTATCTTCAGATTTAAAGATGGATCCTAGAACCTGTCTTTTCGATGAGACGGCAGGAATAATGCTGGATGATAACTTTGCTAAGCTTATCGCCTGGTATGATAATGAATGGGGCTATTCCTCAAAAATATTAGATCTAGTTGAGCATATGTACAATGTAGACCACAAGAAGAATTTCTTAGATTCGATAGCAGGCTAAGAGGTGTTTTAATTGAATGAGACAATTGAATTCTTAAGAAAAATGGTGCCGGGACTTACGGATAAGCTAGAATTAAAGTTCAATATATTGCAGCAAATACATTACTTTAGTCCTGTAGGTAGAAGAGTCCTTTCTAAGAAGCTCCATATTGGTGAGCGAATAGTAAGGGGAGAAACTGCTTTACTGAAAGAGCAGGGGTTCATTGAAATTAATGAAGAAGGAATGATATTAACCAATGAGGGAAAAAAGATTTTAAAGGAATTCAAAGGTATCATTTATGATATAAATGGGATTAATTCTATGGAAGCTTCCTTAAAGGAAATATTAAATATACAGAGAGTAAAGATTATCCCTGGAAATATAGAGGAAGATTCAAAGGTAGCTCTTGAATTATCTGAAGAAGCAGCAACATACATGAATGAAATACTTAAGGATAATGACATAATAGCTTTAACAGGTGGAACTACCATAAAATCTGTTGTAGATAGCATCCCTTTAACAGACACTCACAAAAATATATCTGTGATACCAGCAAGAGGAGGTATGGGACGTAACATAGAGACCCAGGCTAATATTCTAGTTGCTTCCCTGGCAAATAAGTTAAATGGCCATTATAAAATGCTTCATATACCGGACAATTTAAGCTTTGATACCATGAATAGCCTTCTAGAAGATGAAAATATAAAAGATATCTTTAATATGATACAAAAAGCCAATATATTATTATACAGCTGCGGAAATGCCGACCATATAGCTAAGAAGCGAGGTCTACCTAAAGAAATGATTCATAAGCTCATTTCCTTAGGAGCTGTGGGGGAAGCCTATGGAAGCTATTTTAATAAGGATGGTGAGGTAGTCTATCATACCCCGGCCTCAGGACTAGATAGTAATAGCTTTAAGAATATAGATATCCATATTGCAGTGGCAGGTGGTATTAAAAAGGCTGCAGCAATATTCTCCTCCTGTCAAAGGGATAAAAAGGCAATACTCTTTACTGATGAAGCAGCAGCTAAGGAGATTATTAACCTAGCTAGTAATAGATAATAGGCATTAATATTAAGATTAAAAAACATATGAGGCTTAACTATGCTTCATAAAAAAATCAATTGATGATATATATAAAGAGGCTTAAACCTCTTTTTTTAAGGAATTATTGCGGAAAAATGAGCTCCTTCTTTTCTACATTTTATTACATGAACTTAACAATATATGAATATGTTGTTAAGTTTTTTTTATATTACAAAATTGTAATCAAAATGAAAAGTAAATCCATCGATAATAGATATAGCAAACTATATAATTAATTCATAGGTTTCATAAAAGGAGATGATTTTTGTGATAAAGATATATGAATTAATAAGAATAATATCTTTAGTGATCTTTGCTGGATATGATGAGAAGAGCTTTCAGGCACATAATATTATATAAACATATAAAAATGAAATGATAGATGAAAGGGCGATTAAGATGAAGAACATATTAACTGTTGAAAAAATTGAAAAATATTATGGTAACAAGGATAATGTCACAAAGGCAATAGATAATATAAGCTTCAAGGTGGATGAAGGAGAATTTGTTGGAATTATGGGACCTTCAGGTAGTGGAAAGACCACACTTTTAAATTGTATTTCTACCATTGATTCAGTAACTACAGGAAAAATAATAATTAATAACAAGGATATTACAAGATTAAAATCTAAGAATCTTGATAAATTTAGACAAAGAGAGCTTGGTTTTATTTTTCAGGATTTTAATCTTCTTGATACATTAACTGCTTATGAAAACATAGCTTTAGCCTTAACTATTAAGGGGGAAAAGACTTCTGAAATAGATGGAAAGATTAAGGAGGTTGCAGGATATTTAGGCATAGAGGAGGTACTTAAGAAATATCCCTATCAAATGTCCGGGGGACAAAAACAGAGGGTAGCTTCTGCAAGAGCCATTGTTACTAATCCTTCTCTGGTTCTTGCTGACGAACCAACGGGAGCCTTAGATTCAAAGTCTGCCAGACTTCTTCTTGAAAGATTTGAAAGCTTAAACAAGGATTTAAATACAACTATCCTTATGGTTACCCATGATGCCTTTACTGCAAGCTATGCCCATAGAATTCTATTTATAAAGGATGGGAAAATCTTTACTGAGCTTGTAAGAGGAAAGGATACTAGAAAGGAGTTCTTTAATAGAATAATTGAAGTAATAACTCTAATTGGAGGGGATGACAACAATGTATTCTAAAATTGCAGCAAAAAATGTTAGAAAGAGCTTCAAGGATTATACCATATACTTTTTAACATTAACCCTAGCAGTATGCATATTTTACAGCTTCAACTCCATAGAATCACAAAGGGCTATGGTGGAGGCGATGGACAGTGGAGCTGAGATTCTTAATACTATAGCTGAAGTAATTTCTTATATTTCCGTATTTGTAGCAATAATCTTAGGAAGTCTTATTCTTTATGCTAATAATTTCTTGGTTAAGAAGAGAAATAAAGAGCTTGGTATATACATGACCTTAGGAATGAGCAAATCAAGGATTTCCAGAATACTAATTCTAGAAACACTTATGGTAGGTGTTCTTTCTTTAGTAAGTGGTTTAATAATTGGACTTATAGTATCTCAGGGACTTTCCTTTGTAGTGGGAAAACTCTTTGAATTTAATATGGCAAGCTATAAATTTGTAATTTCTCCAGCGGCCATGGGAAAGACAGTTTTATACTTTGGAATAATGTTTATTTTAGTAATGATATTTAATACCTATGTAATTTCAAAATATAAAATAATAGATTTACTAACCATGGGAAGAAAAAATGAAGAAATTAAAATAAAACATTCCGCAATCTATGTGATTATTTTTGTTATAGCTTTAATAGTTATTGCTTTAGCTTATAAGATTATCTTAGAGGTGGGTCTTGATATAGAAAATCCAAGGATACTCATTGCAATAGCCCTTGGAATTATAGGAACAATTTTATTTTTCTTCAGTCTTTCAGTTTTTTTAATAGACATACTGAAAAGAAGCAGGGGTATATATTTTAAGGAGCTAAACATATTTACAATTAAGCAGCTTAACAGCAAGATTAAAACTAATTTTCTATCAATGTCTGTAATATGCCTAATGTTATTTTTAACTATGGTGACACTATCTACAGGTTTTAGCTTCAAGGATGCTATTGAGTCTGGACTTAAGGATTCCACACCCTATGATGCCTCTGCATTTAAATATTTAACTCAAGAGGATAATAAAAAGCCCTTAGATATTGCGGAAACCCTTAAGGCCATGAAGGTAGAGCTTGGAAGCAATGATAAATCAGCCTCCTTTGATGAATATAGCGATGGAACTAAGCTATCCCATATAATTCCTCTTGGAAAAGAGCTAAACAATAAGGATTTTACAGTTTCCTTTGTAAAAATAACTGAGTATAACAATCTTAGAAAGCTAAGGGGTAAGGAGCCAATTGAATTAAAAGAAAATCAGGTTCTTATAACCTCTAACTTTTCTAAGACTCTTCCAAGCATTAAGACTTATATGAAGAATAATAAAACTATAGCTTTACAGGGAAAACAATATGAAATTAAGAATGAAGAAGTAATAGAAGAAAATTTAAGAACAGATTTTATGAAGAATAATATTATAACTGTCATCATTGAGGATAGTTATTGTGACAGTGCAGAGAAGATTTCTACTAATATGAATATATTCTTTGATGAAAATAATAAGAAGGAAGCAGAGAATAATTTTGTCACCTCCATAAGGGAATTTCAAGACCTAGGTAAGACGGAGGATTATGAAAGAATTGGATATGTAATAGCAACTACTAGAAATGATATATTTGAGGGGAATAAAGGAGTAACTACTCTTATACTCTTTGTTGTCATATACCTTGGGATAGTATTTTTAGTAAGCAGTATGGCAGTGCTTGCCCTTCAACAGCTTTCTGAAGCTAGTGATAGTGCGGATAGATATGTATCTTTAAAGAAATTAGGGGCCAGCAGAAGAAGTATTAATAAATCAATTTTTATGCAGATGCTTAGCTATTTCACTATTCCTATAATACTTGCCTTCATTCACTCCATAGTTGGAATAAAGGTTACAAGCAAGTTTATTGAATTATATAATAGACCTAATATAGCTACATCAGCCTTAATAACTTCAGGCCTATTTGTAATTGTATATGGAATCTATTTCTACACAACCTATATTGGATATAAGAATATAATAAGAAGCAAGCTTAAGTAAAAGACATTATCTATTTGCGGCAAAATACTTGCTGTAAGTAGATTTTTGCTATAAATGAGGAGCTAAATCTTCCTTTAGCTATTGGAACTTACTCATAGTTATGTATATGAAAATTAGCTTCCATGATAAAATGAGAGTATATTTGGAGGTGATAAGGTGAAGAAGATAATTATTATTGAAGATGAGGAAATTATTAGAGAGGAGCTTCAGAGCTTTCTTAGTAAATATAATTATCAGGTAGTTGCACCAGTTAACTTTGAAGATATAATTGAAAAAATCCTTGAAGAGGGTGCAGATCTTATATTACTGGATATCAATCTTCCTGTATATGACGGATATTATATTTGTAGAGAGATAAGAAAAGTTTCTGATGTCCCAATTATAATTGTAACTAGCAGAGATAGTGACATGGATGAACTTATGAGCATGAACTTAGGTGCTGATGACTTTATTACTAAGCCTTATAATACACAAATTTTACTTGCCAGAATAGCTGCCCTTTTAAAAAGAACCAGCGGAGATAGAAGTCCTAGTTCACTTTTAACCTATGGGGATTTTCAGTTAAATCTTTCTAATGCCTCTATTATATATGGGAATAAGGAGCTGGAACTTACTAAAAATGAAATGAAGATCCTTTCCTTTTTAATAGAAAATAAAGGGGTGATTGTTTCAAGAGATGCACTTATGGAGTATCTATGGAAGTCTGATTTCTTTGTTGATGACAGCACCCTTTCTGTTAATATAACCAGGCTTAGAAAAAAGCTTGAGACCATAGGTATTAAAGATGCCATTGAGACAAGAAGGGGACTGGGGTATATAATGCCATGAAGCTTAGAGAATTTTTAAAGGATAAAATAGTTTTTTTAGCAGTTAATTTTTTAGCTTATATTTTAACAGCTGTGATTGTAATCTTTTCCTTTGATAGCTGGTCCGTTATATTTCTTATTGGATGTATTTGGTTTATCCCGCTGCTCTTATATATGGCTTTAGAGTACATAAAATGGAGTAATTATTTAAAAAATATACTTGGAATTTTAGAAGGACTAGATAAAAAGTACTTATTGCCTGAGGTAATAGAAGAGGCTGATTTTAATGTGGGAGAAAGGGTAAATGAAATATTAAAGGGTCTTAGCCGGGATATGCACGAAAATATAAATCATTATAAAAATATTCAGGAGGAGTACAGGGAGTATATTGAAACTTGGGTTCATGAAATTAAAACCCCCATAGCCTCAGCCAGACTCCTTGCTGAGAATAATAATAATCCCGTTACAAAGAAAATTGATATGCAGCTTGATAAAATTGAAAATTTTGTGGAGCAGGTATTATATTATTCTAGAAGTGACGAGGTTGGAAATGATTATATAATTAAGGAAACCTCCCTTGGAGATATAGTAAGAAGTGCAGTAAAGAAAAACTATAGGGAGTTTATAAGCAAAAAAATTAGTCTGCAGCTGGAAGATTTTGATGAGACGGTATATTGTGATGGAAAGTGGACGATATTTATCTTAAATCAAATCATAGGCAATGCTATAAAATATTCTAAAGGACAGGACAGTATCATTAGGATTTTCTCTGAAAGAAATAAAAACTCTATTACATTAATCATAGAAGATAATGGAGTTGGAATTATTGAAAGAGATATAGGGAGAGTCTTTGATAAAGGCTTTACTGGTGATAATGGAAGAAAATTTGGAAAGAGTACAGGAATGGGCTTATATATATGTAAAAAGCTATGTAATAGGCTTGGATTAGGACTGAATTTAGAATCAAAGTTACATGAGGGAACTAAGGTTTCAATACATTTTCCAGTAAACAATGTAACAAGGTAATTTTAAAAATAGTGATATAAAAAGTGAGAAGCTTCATATTTAATGGAGCTTCTCACTTTTTATTATTATAAGCTAATAAGCTTTAATAATCATATCTACATCTTAATTATATCATATATAACAAAAAAGTTATAGACTGGTAATTTTAGGTGTATGTGCTAAAATAGCAATACTAATTTAAAAATGCTGATGTCATTACAAGGGGGAGATATTTTGTCAATAAATAAATCTGAATGGCTAGCAGAAAATGAATGGTTAGAAAGGGTACTTAAGGAGGTAAAAAGACAATTAGAAGAAAAGAGAAATTCCAAGGATAGCTTTAAAAAAGAGGCAATTGAGACTCAAAAGGAATTATGGGAGAATATTGGAGTTGTTACCGCAGAAAATGGTTTGCAGCATGTTGCAGATTTCATGCAGTTTATTAATACTATGAAAGTTCAAAAGAGGAACCATGAATTTGAAAGAAAACTAGTTGATAAATATGAGAACATGCTTTCATCTCCTTACTTTGCAAGAATGGATTTTAAGGAAGAAGGAGAGGAAAAGGCTGAAAAGTGTTATATTGGAATTTCTACTTTAATTAATGAAGATTTTGATTTTCTTATATATGATTGGAGGGCTCCAATTTCTAGTATGTTTTATGATTATGAAATTGGAGATGCTTATTATAAATGTCCTGAAGGGATTGTAAATGGAAAAATAACATTAAAAAGGCAATATAAAATTAGCCATGGCAAGCTTCATTATATGTTTGATAGCAGTATAAAAATAGATGATGAAATGCTGCAGGATATATTAAGTAAAAGTAGTGATAATAAAATGAAGGCTATTATTGCTACCATTCAAAAAGAGCAAAACAAGGCAATTCGTAATGAAAAATATAAAAATTTAATTGTTCAGGGACCAGCTGGAAGTGGGAAAACCTCTGTTGCTCTTCACAGAATTGCCTATTTATTATACAAGCATCGTGATAGTATAACATCCAAAAACATCGTGATATTTTCCCCAAATAATATTTTTAATGATTATATTTCTAACGTTTTACCTCAGCTTGGGGAAGACAATATGCTGCAAACTACCTTTAAGGATTATATGCATAAAACTCTAGGGGATGTAGTGGGTAAGGAAGATTATTGGGAAATGATGGAGTATATCTTTGGTGATAAGAGTAAACCATTTTATCATATTAGGATTAAAGGCTTAAAATTCAAGTCTTCTACGGAGTTTGTTGATTTATTAAAGGTATATTTAAAACACTTAGAAAAAATCAGTATGGATTTTAGAGATATAACTTTAAGAGGAGAGACAATAATTTCATCAGCGGAAATACAGGAATTGTTTTATAAGGACTATAAAAGTCTGCCTCTTAAGAGAAAATTAGAAAAGCTAAGACAAAGAATTTTATATCTTATAGAACCTTATGAAAATAGATTAGTTGATAAGGCTGTGAAAGAAGCAGAAGAGTCTGGTGAACATTTAGATAAGAGTGAAATAGTTAAAGTAAGTAAATTTAAAGTAGGTTTAGAAATTAAAGCTATAGTTAATGAAGTGGAAGAAAAGACTAAATTTGATTTAATGGATTGCTATAAAGCTTTTTATGAAGATATAGAGAGTTTCTTAAGTATGGCAAATATTAAATATGATAAGGAAAGCATTAGAGAAATTAAAAGATATACTCTGGAAAATTTAAGAGCTAAAAAGATAAATTATGAGGATCAAGTAGCATTATTATTTATAAAAGGAACTGTTGGTGGTATTCCAAAAACAGAAGAAGTAAAGTATGTAATTATTGATGAAGCTCAAGATTATTCGCCATTACAGTATGAAATCTTCAATGAACTATTTAACAAAGCTAATAAAACAATCCTTGGGGATATATCTCAATCTATTAATCCTTATATGAATGTTGGAAGCTATAACAATGTTGTAAATATACTAAAAGACCATGATACCTCTATAATAAATTTAACTAAAAGCTATAGGTCCACAGCGGAAATAACTAAATTTTCACGAAAAATATTAAGTGAAGAAATTCATGATGAATACGTGGAAAGAAGCGGAGATTGGCCCAAGGTAATTGGCCTTTTAAATGAAGAAGCTATAAATGAAAAAATAGTAGAAGAGGTAAAAATTCATAAGGACAATGGGCATAATTCCATAGGAATAATAACAAAGAATGCTCATGAAGCACAGAGGGTCTACAATTATTTAAAGGATAGGGTTGATGTAAAAATCATTGTAAATGAGGATGATGAGTATATTAACGATGTTCTAGTTATTCCTGCATATCTTGCTAAGGGCTTGGAATTTGATGTGGTCATGATATATAATGCCAGTGAATTAAGGTATAGGGATAAAGAGGATAGGCTGCTGCTTTATACAGCTTGCACAAGAGCCCTTCATGTTTTGAATGTATTTTATTTAGGAAATGTCTCACCATTATTAAAGTGAAAATAAATGAATGTAAAAAATTAAGAAACTAAATTTTTAGGATAGGCTTTATAGTCTATCCTATTTTTTATGGGATTTTATGCAGCATTTTATTCGTTTATGATATAATGTCGATAGATGTCGTATTATCATAAAGAGAGTGATGAAAGGAAAACATATGAGATTCAATATTAAAGAAGACGGTAAGAGGATTGTTATGATTTGTCTTGCCTCAGCTATAATGGCACTTAACATTAAATCCTTTGTACGAACTGGAGGTTTATTCCCAGGAGGGGCAA
>JAEXZL010000030.1 GCA_023451395.1 Bacillota bacterium
CTAAAAGAACATCCTTATTATCTTTATCCTTAACTATTTGCCCATTTTCTAATGTGCTATGACTGTGACCATCTATGAAGATATCAAGTCCGCTAAGCTGAGGTATTATATCTGTTGACCTCCAAGGTTTACTTTCCCCATCGATGCCCAGATGTCCAAGAGCAATTATATAATTTGCTCCCTGACCTTTTAATTTATCAATCTCTGCCTGTGCTAAAGCAGCTATCTTGTTATCATTAAAGCTATATCCTTCTACATTAAGAGGATTAGTTTTTGTAGCTGTTTCTGGAGTAGATATGCCAACTATTCCTATCTTTACTCCGTCCTTTTCAAGTAAATATGAGCTTTCAAAAACTTTATCTCCAGCTTTAGTGGTAAAGTTTGATGAAAGCAAAGGGAAGTTCATTTGAGCTTCTAATTTAATTAGCTCAGCAGTACCATAGTTAAAGTCATGATTACCTGGAGTCATAGCATCATATCCAACAGAATTCATGATTTCAACTATATTTTCCCCTTTTGAAAGGTTTGCAATAGGTAGTCCATGAAGAGTATCACCAGCATCTAAAAGAAATACAGTATTGCCTTCCTTCTCCAACTGATCCTTCACAGTCTTTACTCCTCCATAGCCTAGCTTATCGTCAACACGGCTATGAACATCATTAGTATGAAGTATAATAATTTCCTTCCCAGCAGCTTCTGCCTTTAGCGGCCAAGCATTGAAGGTTAATATCATGGCAAAAGCCATAAGTAGGGCTAGAAGTCTTGAGCAGTTTTTAGCTGTTCTTGAATTTTTTCTCATAAAAGTCCTCCTTGCTAATTATTATTTGTAATTTTCATACAACTTTATTATATCATCTGCGTCTACTTAATTCATTATGATATTTTTCTATTTTTAGATATAAATTAGACATAAAATTTATGGATATTAAATAAAAAGGTATTTGATGATTATGTTATTATCATCAAATACCTCTTTTTATATCTTTAACCTATCTTTTTTTTATAAGCTCTATAGGTAGCTTCCTCTAAAGTATGATTCATTCTCCCTAAGGAGCTTAAGGTATAGCTATGTCCAATGATTATTTCTACCGTTTCTGGAATAACCTCTTCACACTTTAAATTTTTAGAAGCTCTCTCTATTTCCCTCATTATTTTCACTACTTCTTCTTCATGGATATCTGTCATTAGATAAGCAAACTCATCTCCACTAATGCGAAAGAGCTTAGTGTTTTCAGAAGAATAATCTTTAAGAAAGTCAGCTATAGTCTTAATCAGCTCATTTCCTCCCTGAAGCCCAAGCTTGCTGTTACTGCTTTTCATGCCCTTTAGCTCACAGAGGATTATAGCTGCCCTGGAATTTTTATAACTATTAAGTTCTTCTAATTCCCATTCAAAGTATCTTCTATTATAGATACCTGTTAAAGTATCATAATTATTATTATACTCTATAAGCTCCTCCAGCCTTTTTCTCAAGGATATATCCCTTAAATTTCCAGTAATAGCAACAAGCTTATTATCCTTACAAATTGGCATGGCATTATCCTCTGTCCAGATATATTGTCCCTGCTTATTCTTAAATCTCATGATAATAGGCTTGGAAAAATCAATTTCTCCTAAGTTTTTCATGGAAAGGAGTTCTTGATCTTCCGGATGGACTGAATCCATGAAGGAGCCAATTTGCTCATTAACCTCTGCTTGTGTCCATCCTAAGATTTTTTTTAAGGAGGGAGACAGATAAACAAATCTCATTTCCGGCTCTTTAACATAATAATAGCTTATATCCTTATTGCTATCTAATATTGTCTTATAAATGTTTTGCTGCTCTTTTGCTCTAATATACCTCTGCTTATATATGTGATTTTTGCCTATACCAAAAGCTGCCGCTACTGCTCCCCCCAGGGCTATACCAATAACAAATCCCAGGAATACTTCCATATACTCTCATTTCCCCCTAATAATTCTTATTACCTAATATCTATATCGCAATTTTTAAAGAAAACTTTACATTAATTCCAAAAATAACCATAATAATTAATTAGTTTACTTTAATGAAAGGTTAATACTAAACTCTAGTATCTCACCAGGAATTATTATGGGGCATCTTCCCTTGTCCATAGCTATATCTATGCCGTCATAGTAGCCTGTACATGGCTCTAGAGCACAGTTATAATCTCCTCTAAAGCCACCCTCAGTAACCCAGAAACCTAAATAAGGCAGCTTTTCTTTATCATAGCTAACTTCAAAGATAAGCTCCTTTGAAGGATAGTAAATAGAACAAAGTCCCCTTTGAACCTCTTGGTAGTGATAGTATTTTTCGCAATTATTATCATCCTTTGAACCAATGGTTCTAAAATCAAAAAGATTTCCTTTTATATCGTTATCTATTGGATATTCAAGAATCTTTCCAACTTTTCCTAAAAAGCCACTTTCATGAACATTTTCTATAGCTTCTGTTCCTTCTGGAAAATTAATTCTCATATCCTCTTCACAATTAACCAGGCAGTGCATGGCCCAGATTGCAGGAAAGGCTTCCTTTCCCTTATTCTCAATTGCATAACTAATAAATAAGCCATCCTCCTGTAAGCTAAGAGACTTTCTGTAGGTATAAGGCAGCAATCTGCTTTCAACCCTTAATATAAGCTCCTCTTCCTTTATTTCATATGAAAAGTTACTTGACCATATCTCTCCATGATCTGGATATAAAATTTCCTTTCCTTCCACTTGCACAATAGAGCTATCTATAGTGGGAAAGCAATCATCAAAGCCTGAGGCATCATAGTTTTCAAAGGGTTCCCCAAAAGATGCTTTAAGGTAGGAATCAGCTTTATTTTGAAAAAGTAACTCAAAGTCCTTATCCCTATGGTATATAGATGCTATCTTTCCGCCTATTCTTGGTAATACCACAACCCTCAGGTGTTCCCCCTGAAGCTCCACAGCCCTTTCTCCTTTAAAAAGCATCTCTTTAATCATATAGTTACCTCAGTGGTTCCTTCCCCTAGGGTGCTGAAATAAAAGCTTGCCTGAAGTCCGGTCCTTTCAAAGTAATTCTTTCCGGTGTTCTCAATGAACTCTTTAACAGCATCCTTATTAACTAAAGCAATAGCACAACCACCGAAGCCTGCCCCTGTCATCCTTGCCCCAATGCAGCCTTTACTCCTTAAAGCTTCCTCCACTATTGTATCTAGCTCATCTCCAGTAACCTCATAAAGATCTCTTAAGGAGTTATGAGAGGCAGTTAACTGCTCTCCAAAGCCTTTAATATCTCCTTCCTTTAGAAGAATGCTAGACTTTTTAACCCTTTCATTTTCATAGATGGCATGCTCTGCCCTCTTAGCAATATTCTCCTTAGGGAGCATATCCTTAAGCTCTTGAAATTCCTTAGAGGTAAGCTCACATAGGGAATTAATAGGTGTATACTTTTTTAATACCTCTAAGGCCTCTTCACATTCCGCTCTTCTTTCATTGTATTTAGACTCATTTAGTGCTCTGCGTTTATTAGTGTTCATAATTACTAAAGTATAATTTTTAAGATCAGCTTCAGCATATTCATAATTTAAGGTGTTGCAATCTAAAAGAATTGCCCTGTCTTTTTTACCCATTCCTATGGCAAATTGATCCATTATGCCACAATTAACACCTACATATTCATTTTCTGCTCTTTGAGCTATTTTAACTAACTCTACCCTGTCCCTTTTATTCCTGTTAAAAAGCTCCTGAACCATCACCGCAGTCAATAGTTCTAAAGAAGCAGAGGAGGATAACCCTGCTCCATTTGGTATATTTCCAGAAACTAATATATCCATCCCCTTAATTTCATAACCCTGCTCCTTCATAAGCTTTATTACACCCTTGGGATAGTTTGCCCAGTCATGCTCCTCTTTAAATTCTAAATCCTCAGTGGAGCATTTGACCCTTAGCTTAAAATTTGTAGAGGCAAGATTAATTTCTCCATCTAACCTTTCTCTTACTACTCCATAGGTACCAAAATCCAGAGCACAAGGAAATACATAGCCGCCATTATAGTCTATATGCTCTCCAATTAAGTTAACTCTCCCAGGAGAGTGGAAAACTCTGATATCTCCAAAATCACCATAAAATTCTTTAAAGCTTTTTAAAACCTCTAAAGCTTCCATTTTAATTCTCCTTTATTAAATTATTATGTGTGTATCTCTTATGAGCTTCTCTAAGCTCCTTAGCCATCTCCTCTACTGAGGCTGGATTACAAGTTGCCCAGGCTCCCATCTCTGAGGAAGCATAATATTTTATCTTTTCCTTAGATCTAAGTGGTGGATAGAACTCCACATGGAAGTGGTAATAATCTTCATGCCCTTTGTATTCTGGAGAATTAACGGGGCCTTGATGAATATTCATCATATAAGGAAAGGGTTTGTCAAATAAAGCATCAAAGGTTCCTGTTACTTCCTTTAATATTGCTGCAAAATTATTTTTTTCCCTTTCTGTAAAATCAATCATTTTATTTCTGTGCTTCTTGCTTACGATGAACATTCCATAAGGATAATCAGTGAAATATGGAAGATAAGCAAGGAAATCTTCATTCTCCATAATGATTCTTTCTTTAAAATCCACCTCTTCCTTATTCATTCTGCATATGAGGCACTGGCAGTTTTCCTGAAAATATTCCTTACAGGAATTAAGCTCTACCTGAAGCTTTAGTGGCATTTTAGAATAGCCATAAATTTGACCATGGGGGTGAGGCATGGTTACACCTACCTCTTCTCCTCTATTTTCAAACTGAAATATAAATTTAACCTTCTCATCCTTAGCTATCTCTATAAAACGAACACACCAAAGATCCACAAGCTTTCTTATATGTTCTAAGGGCAGCTCTGGAAGAGTTTTGTTGTGATCAGGAGAATATAGTATTACCTCACATTTACCAAAGGCCTTGGCACTTTTATAAAAGTCTGAGCCTACCATATCAGGCTCTGGCGGATTCTCTGATAGGGCAGGAAAATCATTATCATATTTTAAAACCTCATAGTTTTCCGGAACCTTTCCGGAGCCTGGACAAAAAGGACACCAGTCCTTAGGCATCTGAGGGCGGTTCTGCCTATGTGAAGCTACTATTGTCCAATCCTTTAATAGGGGATTCCATCTTAATTCTGCCATGTTAACTACCTCCTAAAATCAATTTTTAATGTATTATTTCACTAACTACTTTCTCTAAGAATCAGCTCTGTGTTAATAATTACGCTTCTACCCTTATCTTTTGGTCTTTCCATAAGGGTCAATAGCTCTGACACAGCCTTTTCGCCAATACTTTCAGTACTTAAATCCACAGTTGTAATTCCTGGATAGCTCATATAGCATAAGGGTGTGTTATCATAACCTATTACTGCTACATCCTCTGGGACTCTTATTCTTTCTTCTCTCAGGGTTGTAATAAGAGCTGATGCCATAAGATCATTACAGGCTATAAATGCATCAGGCATCTCCTCTTCACTATTAATAAGCTGAAATACCGCTTCCTTTATTTCCTTTACTACCGCAAGGTTATTTCCTTTTTTAACTCTTAAAACTCGACTATAGACTCTTTTATCTTCCTTTATAAGCTCTTTATAAAGTTTCTCTCTTATATCTAAAGAATGGGAGTCTTCTCCTCTTAAAAGTGCTATTTTATCTCTGCCTATTTCCTTTAATCTTTCAAAGGCCTTTCTCATACCATTTCTTTCATCATAAAAGATACCATTAAAGGAATTACTTATCTCTGGAGTATAAGAGGCAATAAGGATTAAGGGTAATCTTTCTGTTAGTGCCCTGTAATAAGGAGAGCTTATATTCTCATAGCTTGGATCCATTACTATCACTCCATCCACATGACCCTCTTCTAAGTCCTGAAGATAGGTAAGCTCTTCTATAGAATCTCCTCCAGTGGCTGATAGCTGTATATGGTAGTTATGCTCCTTCAGCCTAACCTGTATATCTTCTATAATGGTAGAAAAAAACCAGTTGGAGATACTTGGAACCACAATTCCCACTGTATGGCTTCTTCCGGTAATAAGACCCCTAGCTAAAAGATTGGGCTTAAAATTTAATTTTTCTATAGCCTCCTCTACCTTTTGTCTAGTGGCTTTTTTTACAGGATAATTATTATTTAAAACCCTGGAGACAGTAGATATTGAAACCCCTGCTTCTCTTGCTACATCATTTATATTAGAAATAATATCACCTCTTATCTTAAAATAGAAAAGGTTTTCTATAATCATACTACTTCATATTTTAAAGGATTTCAATACCCTATAGCAATAAAAAAAATCGTCAGTAGCCTGACGATTTCATTAGTTACAATTATTATAAAGCTGCCTTATCCTCAATATGCTTTGCAAGCTTTGTAGCCATTTCTTTAATGACCTCTTGATTTTCTCCTTCAAGCATAACTCTTACTAATGGTTCAGTACCAGAAGGCCTTATGAGGACTCTTCCTCTTCCATGGAGCTTTTCTTCGATAGATATTATTTCCTCTGCAATTTCTCTATCAGTTATATGGATATCCTTTTTATCATTAGGTACCTTTGCATTAATAAGCACCTGAGGAAGCTCCTTCATGCAGCATGCAAGCTCTGAAAGGCTCTTGTTTTTTCTTTTAACTATAGAAGCTATTTGAAGTGCTGTTACAAGTCCATCTCCAGTGGTATTAAAGTCTAAGAATATAATATGTCCAGACTGCTCTCCACCAAGCTTATAATCATTTTTCAGCATTTCCTCTAATACATATCTTTCTCCTACCTTTGTCTTAACTCTCTCAATAGATGCCTCCTGACAGGCAATGTCAAGACCAAGATTACTCATAACTGTAACAACAAGAGTATCATTTTTAAGTCTTCCAAGCTCCTTTAAATGCTTAGCACAAATGAGCATTATAAAGTCTCCATTTATTAGATTTCCCTTATCATCTACTGCAAGACATCTGTCTGCATCACCGTCAAAAGCAAAACCCATATGGCACTTCTTTTTCACTACGTATTCCATAAGCTCTTCTGGATGTGTGGAGCCACAGTTTTCATTGATATTAACACCATCAGGATTATCATTAATAACAAGAACCTCTGCTCCAAGCTCTCTAAAGGCATCAACAGCAACCCTTGAGCTCGCTCCATTTGCACAGTCTAGTGCTACCTTAATCCCTTTAAGATCTGTTCCTATGGTGCTCTTAGCAAAATCCTTATAATCATCCTCTGCAGAATGTTCAGTTACCTTTCTACCTATATCTCCTCCAGTAGGGCTAGGAACTCCTTCAAAACCATTTTCCATTACCCTTTGGATATCATCTTCTAATTCATCAGAAAGCTTTAAGCCTTTATTATCAAAAAATTTAATTCCGTTAAACTCAACAGGGTTATGAGATGCAGATATCATTACTCCCGCATCAGCACCATATTCTTTAACCAAATAAGCTATGGCTGGTGTAGGAATTACTCCTAAAACCACTGCCTCTGCTCCTACAGATAAAATACCAGAAATCAAAGCTGATTCAAGCATATCTCCTGATATTCTAGTATCCTTACCTACTAATATTTTGGGTTTATGAGTACCCTCTGTTAATACATAAGCACCAGCTCTGCCTAAGGAATAGGCAAGCTCTGCTGTAAGCTCAGTGTTTGCAATCCCTCTTACACCATCTGTTCCGAATATTCTTCCCATTCTATCTTCCCTCTCTTAATTTCTTTTTTCCTTATTTATCTTTTTCTATCAAAACCTATTATATTATATTTTTTGTATATTAACAACGGAGGGAAAAGACAAATACCATCATACGTCTATCCCCTCCACCAATACTATATCAATATTCTCCATTAATAATAAAATTAACTACAGCATATATACCATAGAACAAGGCATCATCATCTCCATCGAAATAAGGGGAATGAAGAGGATGCATCCCCTTATGATCCTTAGCTATTCCTAAACGAAAATGAACTGCAGGGATCTCAAGGGAAAAGTAAGCAAAATCATCTCCTCCGAAGGTTTTTTCTACTGGAAGAATGTTCTCTTCTCCGAGGATAGGAACTGATGCATTAATAAAGCTTCTTGTAAGCTCTTCATCACAGATAACAGGAGGATATTCAAAGCTGTGGCTTACCAAAGCATCGCAGCCGTAGCTTTTAGCTATAGTTTCTGCAGTGCTTTTAATCATATCTGCCAGTGTATATCTAAGCTTCTCATCAAAGGTTCTCACTGTTCCCTGTAGAGTTACCTCCTTGGGGATAACATTAGTTGCAGTGCCTCCATTTATAGCTGAAAAGGTAATAACATGAGAATTCAGAGGGTCAACCTGACTTCTAGATTTCATATTAACACTTTGAATTATTTCTATTGCAGGGAAAATTGGATTTTTGCAGTGCTGAGGCATAGCTGCATGTCCTCCTATTCCCTTAATGGTAATGTGAAAATCATCAATGGAACCCATGGTAGCTCCGCCTTGTGCTTCAATTTTGCCAACCTCTAATCCTGGCCATACATGATAGCCTATTATCTTCTCAACTTTGGGGTTTAGTAGAGCCCCCTCTTGAATCATTGGATAAGCTCCTCCCTCAAGCTCCTCTGCAGGCTGAAAAATAAACTTTACAGCTCCTTTATAGTCAAGTTCCTTTAAAACTAAAGCTGCTCCTAAGGCTATGGACATATGATAATCATGTCCACAGGCATGGCTAACACCATTAATAGGAAGAGCATCCATATCAGCTCTTACAGCAATGCAAGTTTCTCCTTCATTAAGCATTCCAATTACACCTGTTTTAGCACATTTAAAATTCCTTATGCCTAAAGAATTTAATTTGTTAATTATTATCTCCTGAGTTTTAAACTCCCTATAGCTAAGTTCAGGGTTTTCATTAAGCGTTCTTCTCAATGCCTTTATTTCTTCTAGATTATTCTTTATTGCTTCTTTTATATTCATAAGGTAAGACCCTAGAGATAGGGCCCCATTCCCCCCTTTCTATTCATTACTTTTTCCTTTATTTAAACACTATTTATTTTAGTTTAATAATCCTGGGAACAATAAAGCTGGTGTAATTAATATAAGCTGCAGTATGAAGAGGGCGATAAGGAACTTAATTATCCATCTAGCCCATCTATCAAAGGGTATCCTTGTGATACCTAAGGTTGCTATTAAAGTTCCTGAGGTAGGAATTATTAAGTCCGTAAATCCATTTCCAAACTGATAAATAAGTATTGTTGTTTCCCTGCTAATACCAACAAGCTCTCCCAAGGGGGTCATAATAGGTATAGTTAGTGCTGCCTGACCAGTACCGGAGCCTACAAAGAAATTAATTATTGATTGAACTACCAGCATTACATATCCTGATAGAAGATGTGGAAGAGGCTCAATAGCTCTAGCAAGACTATAAAGAATTGTATCCATAATTCCCCCATCAATGCAGAGTATTACAATGGCATTGGCAAGTCCCACGACCATTGCAGCACCAATTAAATCTTTAGCACCTGCAATAAAATTATCAGTAATCTCATTAGCTGACATCTTTCCAATAAGGCCTGCAATTATTCCTAAGCCTAAGAAAACTGCAGCTATTTCATTTATGTACCATTCATATTTTAAAACCCCAAAAATTACAAGTCCTAAGCCTAAAAATAGCACTGACAAAATAAGCTTATGCCTTAGAGAAAATTCCATGTGAGCTTCTGAATTTCCTCCTAGCATGGCCTCTTCCCTTCTCTTTTTATCAAGATCATACATAATACTGCTTTCTGGATTCTTCTTAACCTTATTAGCATAATAAATCAAATATAAAACAGTGATTGCAGTAAAGATAAGCCAAACAACTGTCCTATAGGCCATTCCTGCTCTTATAGGGGTTTCAGCTATTCCCTTAGCAATACCAACAGTAAAGGGATTTAGCATAGCTGAGGAAAAGCCTATGGTAGCACCGAGAAAAACCATTGCCATACCAGTAATGGAATCATATCCAAGAGCTATTGCTAAAGGCACAAAAATCGCTGCAAAGGGTATTGTTTCCTCTGCCATACCTATAATGGCCCCTCCTACAGAGAATAATGTAACTACTATTGGAATAATAAGTATTTCCTTTCCCTTTAAAGCCTTTACTACCTTCATAATTCCTTCATTTATTGCATTGGTACTTTGAATTATTCCAAAGGCACCTCCAACTATCAATATAAAGCCTGCTACATCCGCCTTCTCTATAAATCCTCTTAAAGGTGCCATTAAAAGATCAAAAATTCCCTGAGGATTGCTTTCTACATACTTAAAGGAGTTAGCTAGCACTACTGTTCTTCCTTGATCATTTACTACCCTATCATATTCTCCGCCAGGTATAATCCAGGTAAGAATTGTTATAAATATTAGTATTGAAAAAATAATCACGAAGGTATGCGGTACAGCAAACCCTCTTTTTTCTTTTGTTTTATTCAAGTGTATCACCCTTCTAATATTGTTTATAAAAAACTTAGTATATTATTGCATAATTATAAATCAATATCAATGGATAATATTTGCTAATTAATCGCATTACCTATGTTTTACCGTATATTTGTCAGTTGTTAATTTTGTGTAATTTTGCACAGATATTAGCTTTGTGCATAGTTTTATAAATATTAATTTTCCACAGGTCTCTAATAGTTATTAATATTATGCAAATTTTACATATTTATTAGTTTAGTCTATGATTTTTGTGTATATTTATTCAAATAATTAAAAACCTCAGATAGACACATCCAAGGTTTTTCATTCTAAATTATAGTATTTATTTTTTTGATATCACTTTTTCTCCTGATTTATCCTTCAAGTATAACTTCAGAGTTATTTACCTCTAAAACCTCATGTAACTTGTCTAACTCAGGATCATAATTAATGAATTTTTTTAGTGATTTAATAAACACTATTGGTACTCCCACTGCAAGAGATAAAGCAAAGCTAATAAAAATAACCAATCTTATAGGAAGGAATTCTCCTAAAACGCCAGCTAAAAGAGCTCCTATGGGAGCAAGCCCTCCTGCAAGAGTATTTATGATAGAAAATACCTTTCCCCTCATATTATCAGGAATTATCAGCTGTAGTGCAGAATTAAGTACAGTGTTTAAAATAGCATTACTAAAACCAGCTATAAGAAATACTGTAGATAGTGAGTAAAAGCTTTTAAAGATAGGCATAAAAAGTGAGAATATAAAATTACATAATGCTGCTACAATAAATAAAGAATATTTTTTCTCGCTTTTTATATTCTTAATGGATAAAAAGAGCATGCCTAAAAGCATTCCAGTAGTCATTATACCCATTATTATCCCATACCATTTCTCACCTAAACCATCTGCACTCTTGAACATAGGCATAAGAAGGGTAAAAGCCATTTGAAAGAAAAAATTTATACCGCAGCTAAGTATCATAAGATATCTTAAGACCTTAACCTTCCATGAAAAGTTTATTCCTTCAATAAAATCCTTTTTAAAGGTACTTTTCCTTATTTCTCCAGAAGCCTTGGGTATTTTCATGAATACCTCTGTAAAGGCAGAGAAAAAATAAGATATGCTATTAAATAAGAATAATGAAGGTGCACCTAAAAGAGTATATAAAAAGCCTCCTGTAACGGATCCTACCACCTCAGTCCCAGTACTAGCCATACTGTAGAAGGAATTGGCCTTTACTATCTTACTTTTAGGGACAATATCCGGTACCACAGAACCCATAGCTGGATTAAAGAAGGCTGCAGAAAGTCCCATAATTATTGCTGCAATAAAAAGCATCCAAACCTCCATATTTCCTAAAAATGCCTGTATAGCTACTATTAGTATAGCTAACCCCCTTGCCACATCAGTAAGAACTATAATCCATTTTCTACTAAGCCTATCCACCCATACTCCAGCTAATGGCCCTAGGATTACTCTTGGAAGAGAGGTAGCTGCCATAATGCTTCCCATCAAAGCAGTAGAACCTGTAATATCTAAAACCCAAAAACCTAAAGCCATGCTGTAAACAACGCTTCCAAAGGAGGAAACAAGTTGTCCCTGCCAAAGAAGGAAGAAGTTTTTATTCCAGAGCTTCTGTTCTTTAGCTTCCCCATTGCAAGTCTTATCCGTAGTCTTTTTAGGGCTCTTTTCTAACTCCATAGTTTGCCTCCTCATTATTCAATGAATTTATTTATAAGTGGATATTTATTTTATTTGAGCAGATGTTTTAACCTTACTCTTTTCATCTACTTCAAGGCTTTCCTTATATTCTAAGTTTTCTATAGTGCATCCCGATCCTATGACCACCTTTGCTCCTCTTACGGTATTTGCTTTGGTGTTTTCTAAATATATCTCATCACCTTCTATTGTATCTGCATATAAGCTTCCTTCATCTAAAAATCCTCCAAAGAGGCTTTGAAAAATCCCTTTTTTCATAAGGCTTTCTTGAACCCTAATGCTGCTACCGCCAATTTCCTTAGCCTCACATCTTCCTCTTAAGCTTATCTGAATAGTATCAGCAGCTAACAGCTCATCAATCTTAAAGGCTCCATCACTATCAAAACTCTCTCCTTCACAGCTTTTACAGGACATTGCTCCCCTTAGCTTAATATCTTCTCCCTCTAACTTATTTTCTAAGGATAAAGATCCCGATACTGATACTTCCTTAGCTATTAAGGAGCCCACTATCTTGCTGGATCCTGAAATAGCTATGAGATCTCCTTCCACATCTCCTCCAAAGCTTGCACCACCACTTACTCTAACTTCCTCAGCTTTTACATTACCCGTTATCTTTGCAGAACCACTTATTTTTACCCTTTCAGCTACAATGCCTCCGCCAATCTTCCCTGAGCCACTGATGGCAATAGTAGAGCAATCTATATCTCCATCTATTTTACCGGAGCCGCTAATTTTTACATTATTATAGTTTCCGCCTCCAGCGGATCCTGAACCTGATATTTTTAAATCTCCTCTATTTTCATAATCCTTGTTCTGCATTTTTATTCCTCCCTATTATTTTAGTTTTAATTTTAAATCTTCTATTTCTCTAGCAATGTCTATATCAATAGGAATCTTCACCTCATCATCTAAGGTAAAATCAAAGGGCATACTTCCTATTATGGTAATTCCCATTCCGTATTTTCTAAGATAAATAACTCTTAAGGGCTTTTCCTCCTTGGATTCTCTAGCCTTTTTATAGGTCTTGATTATCTTTATTCCTTCTTCTATGGTGACAGCACCGCTTTCTAGAAGATTATTAAGAAGAAATATTTCTAGCACCTTTATAAATTCGTAATTATCATTTCCAGGAAAGTTTTCTTTATAAAGCTTTAATGGCATTTCTTTAACTATTTTCTTATCTATAAGCTCCTGCGCAGTAAGGTTAAGATCTGCCGGCTTTAAAGAAAATTGTTCAGCTAACTCATCCAAGGACCGATCATCCTTAAGTTCCATTATCTTTCCTATTCTTTCAAGGATTTTCTCCTTAGGAAAGTAAGTCTCTTGGCCAGTAAAGGATGACTTTTTTATAAACCACTCTTCAGGGATTATATTTTTTCTTTTCCATCTATAAAGCTGGCCATAAGAAATACCTGTTAGCTCCAAAAGTTCCTTCTTTGATATTAAATCTTCTTCCATATATACAGGCTCCTCTCTTAATTATCTGAGCATAACATTGTTGCTTTGCAGTATGCTCATCATATATTCATTGATAACGTGATTGTTATGACCACTATTAAAATCAAATAAATTACTATAATTGTATTCATTGGCAAACTCTCTCGTAACATTGTTTTTATGTTTATCTATTCCCTTAAAAGGTGAACTCCAATAAGACACCAACAAACCTTCCTTCCACAGTTTTCTTATTGTTTGTTCCTCTTTAAGGGGCTTTATTCCTTCCATTATCTCAATTCTCTCCAGAAGCATTTCCTTAGGAAAGTATATTTCATCACCTCTTTGGGAGGACTTTTTTATAAACCACTCCTTAGGTATTATATTTCTTCTCCTAAGCCTATAAAATTCGCCATAAGAAATGCCTGTAAGCCTTAGTAAATCTTTTTTTGATATTAAATCAGCTTTCATAATAAGCCTCCTTTCATGTTCTATCGTAACATAACATTGTTACGTTGTAAATAGTTTTTTTTACTGAATATTTTTTTATTTCATAGGCAGTATAGTTATAATAAAAAAGGTTATTCATTTTGAACAACCTTTTTTATTAACATGCCTTATGCTATATTGTAACTGTGATATGCTCGCCGCTATGTGATACAACCTCTACTATTTTTAATCCCTTATAACCTTTTAAGCTGCCCTTTACTGCTTTAAAAAGCTGTAAAACTATCTCTTTTTCCTCTTTATTAAGTTGTGACTTTGGAATGCATCTTATTGCTATACCTCCCATAAATAAGGGTACTGGCAGGGTTAAATTAAACTCTTCACTTTTTATTGAAACTATCATTTAGATACCTCTAATCTATAACTATTTTAACTATATCCCCTTCACTGGAGCATATGTCTACTATTTCTCCCATAACTTCATTATCTAAACAGGATACTATAGTATTCATTAGTTCATCCATATCTATTTCTTCCATACCTTTAACAGATGTAGATATGGGTAATTTGCCAGTAACCTTTACCACTTCTTTAATTACCTTAATAGGTAACTTTATATTTACCCTATCTCCTTCATGGCTCAAAATATTAACCCTTAAAAATTTATCCTCATATCTTTTAGAGGTGATACTTTCAGTATTTTTTGATGTATTCCCTAAGGCATCAATTATTTCCTTTGCCTTATCAGCAGAAATCTTACCATCTTCAACCATTTTTAACACTGTCATAATTTCTTCGCTCACAATATTCCCTCCCTATTTTAATCTTTCAATTTACTAATTGCTTCATCAACTGAGATATCTCCCTTTTCTAGGGCCGCTAAAATATCCTTACTTTCTTGTTTAACTTTAGTTTCTTTTACGGAATAACCTAAGCTTTCAATAACCTCATCTAATTTTGCTCTAACTGTTGGATATGAAATCCCCAGTTCTCTTTCAACTTCTTTTATACTTCCCCTGCATCTTATAAAGGTTTCTATAAAATATAACTGCTCATTATTTAAATAATCAAACTTAGATAATCCAAATTCATTTTCAATAACAGTATTACAGCTATTACATCTTAACTTTATTGCCTTTAGCTTATTAGAGCATACTGGACAACGGCTTAATAGTTTATACATAGATTATCCCTCCATCTCTAATTATAATTTACTACTTCTCTTACAAAATGTAAAGAGTTACATTAAATATTTTAAGTTTAAAATTAATTTTATTATTATATTCTCTAATATAATATTGATAATATTAATTTACATATTAATCTTATCAATGATATGCAAAAACAAGGAGTGCTGTAATCAGCACTCCTTAATTAAATAGCTATACTTTAATTATTATGACTCTCTTTAATTTTATTATTTATCATAGAGAGACCATTAAAAAGCCTTCCTCCGTTAGCAAGCATTATACCCAAGGCTACAAAAGCCAAAGCTACAAGCATTTTAATGGTAAAGCTTTCACCTGGGATAAAAATTGCAGATAAAACTGCTCCTGAAACAGGTATTATAAACCTATATATGCTTATTTCTCCTGCCTTATTATATTTTAGCAGCATATACCAAAGAGCAAAGGATATGGCTGATAAAAAAGCTGAATAAATAAGTAGTCCTGTAGCTAGGGGTGTAAAACTCACTGATAAAGTCACAAGACGAGGAGAGCCGATTATGAGCATTAAAATTGATCCAAAAAGCATCTGAAAGGAAGTGATTATAAAGGGATTTATATCTTTACTAATTTTCTTAACATAAATTGCACTCAGTGCTCCTATTAATGAAGATAAGATAAGGAATCCTTCTCCCTGAAAGGTGAATCCTCCAGAAAGTCCCTGACCCCAGCTGCTTATGATTAATCCTGAAAACCCAAACAATATACCTAAAGCTTTATTTCTATCAATTCTATCATTTTCATAGATAAAATGAGCTATTATGATTGTAAAAAAAGTCTCCAAGCCTCCAATTATTGAGGATTTCATTCCTGTGGTATTTGCTACTCCATTATAAAAGAGTATATACATTACTCCCGTTTGAAATATTCCCAGAAGAAAAAGCTTTAGCATACTGTTCCTCTTTATCCTGAGACTTTCTTTAAAAATTACTCCTGTAACAAATAAAAGTAGTAGAGATGCAAGAAAAAATCTTATTCCTCCTAAAGCTATTCTTCCTAAAACATCATCTGCTGAAAATCGAAGCTCTTGATAGCTTATTTTAAGTACAGGAAAGGCACTTCCCCAAAGCACACAGCTTATTAGACTAAATAAAAATGGGAAAGGCCTTTTTGAAAAAATTACTTCTTTCTTCATTGTGACACCTCCACAGGAGGTATTATATCATAATCTTAGCAGAATTAATTAAACAGTTTTATGAACATTCAGCTTAAACCTCTGTATTATAGTCACCCTCATTATCCATAATACTGTTTCCGTGCCCCGAGGCTATTTTATTATAAACATCTTTAGTAGGCATTAACCATACC
>JAEXZL010000067.1 GCA_023451395.1 Bacillota bacterium
GTGTAGTCTTGCTTTTCTTGCATTATCGATAGATTTTCTGATACATTCATTGGATAATCCTTTTAGCTTGGTATCTACCTGGATTGAAGTTATTCCTTCAACAGTACCGGCAACCTTAAAGTCCATATCTCCAAAGAAATCTTCAATTCCTTGAATATCAGTCAATACTGCTTCTTCAGTTAAATCTTCGCTAGTTACAAGACCCATAGCTATACCAGCAGCAGGCCTCTTAATAGGTACACCAGCATCTAACAATGCCAAAGTACTTGCACATACACTAGCCTGTGATGTAGAACCATTTGAGCTTAATACTTCAGATACAAGTCTTATAGTATATGGGAACTCTTCCTCAGAAGGAATTAGGGGTTCTAAGGCTCTTTCAGCTAAAGCACCATGACCTATTTCTCTTCTACCAGGACCTCTTAATGGTCTAACCTCTCCAACACTATAAGCTGGGAAGTTATAATGATGCATATATCTCTTAAACTCATCTTCGCTTATACCATCAAGTATTTGAACATCTCCAATAGAACCTAAGGTCGCTACTGTGAGAACCTGTGTTAAACCTCTGGTAAATAAACCAGTTCCATGAGTTCTGGGAAGTAGTGATACCTCACAGCCTAAAGGTCTTATCTCTTCAAATCCTCTTCCATCAGGTCTTCTGTTATCTTTTAAAATCATTGTTCTTACTATTTCTTTTTGACAGGTATATATTACATCATTTATATCTGCAATATTTTCTGGATATTTTTCCGAGAATTCAGCATTTACTTTTTCCTTAACATCAGCTATAGCGGCATTTCTTTCATCCTTGTCTGTAAGGTACATAGCTGTTTTAACCATGTCATAGGCAAAATTTCTCACCTCTGAATCGATTTCCTCTGGAACCTTGTGAATTTCAGGAATGATTTTTTCTTTGCCGAATTTCTCCATGCATTCTTCCTGGAAGGAAACGATTTTCTTACACTCCTCAAAACCAAACATTATTGCATCATACATAATATCCTCAGATATTTCATGAGCTCCAGCTTCTATCATCATTACCTTATCTTTAGTTGCAACCACTGTTAAAGCTAGAGTGCTTTCTTCTCTCTCTTTAGTATTTGGATTAACAACAAAATTACCGTCAATATAACCAATAGAAACGGCACCTACTGGATCAGTAAAGGGAATGCTAGAAATAGATAAGGCTATAGAGGCTGCATTTATTGCTAGGATTTCAGGTTGGTTATCATTTTCAACAGATACTACAGTACATACTACTTGAACATCATTTCTATATCCTTTTGGGAAAAGAGGTCTTATAGGTCTGTCTATAGCTCTTCCATTTAATATAGCTCTTTCAGAGGGTCTACCTTCTCTTTTTATAAAACCTCCTGGAATTTTACCTACGGCATATAGTTTTTCTTCATACTCTACGCTTAGTGGAAAAAAATCTATGCCATCTCTTGGAGTTTCTGAAGCATTAACATTTGTAATAATAACAGTATCTCCGTAGCTAGTCATTGTAGCTGCATTAGACAGCTTTCCTATTTTACCGTATTCAACCTTTAGCTTTCTTCCAGCTATATTCATTTCATGTGTATGGTACATAATATACCTCCTTTCAATATTATTGATATTATTTGTTGTAAAAATCTAATTTATTAATATTTTAAAATAATAGAGCGGTAATACCGCTCTATTATTTATTATCTTCTTAAGCCAAGCTTTTCGATTATAGCACGATATCTTTCAATATCTTTAGATTGAAGATAGTTTAATAATCCTCTTCTTTGACCAACCATCATTAGAAGACCTCTTCTTGAATGATGGTCTTTTTTATGAGCTTTTAAATGCTCAGTTAAACTGTTAATTCTTTCTGTTAACAGAGCAATCTGAACCTCTGGTGAACCTGTGTCACCTTCATGTCTTGCAAACTCATTTAATATTTCTTGTTTTCTTGCCTTTTCCATAATTACACCTCCATAATTTATCCCCAGGTTCCAAGTAAAAAGATAGGCAAATCTAAAAACGTAGAACTTGGTTCTCAACGGTTATTATAACAAAGATAAAATTAATTGTAAATTATTTTTTTGTAAAGACGTCTATTTCCTATTAAAAGACAGTAAATAAGGATGAAGCTCTTCTTTTTCAGCAAAAGCTTTGTCTAAATCTAGTCTTGCAATAAGATCCTCAAGACTATTAAATTTCACTTCATGACGAATTTTCTTAATAAAAAATATTGAGATATCATTGCCATATATATCTTTATTAAAGTTTAATATATGTGTTTCAATGGAAAAACCCTTATTTTTTATTGTAGGATTTAGACCAACACTGGTTATTCCTTTATATACTTTTCCATCATATAGAACATTAGTATAATAAACACCAAAGGATGGGAATATATAATCTGAATCTATTTTTAAGTTGGCAGTGGGATATCCAAGTTTTCTTCCAAGCTTATTTCCATCGATAACTGTGCTGCTTATTGAATAGGGTCTATTAAGGAGAAGAGCTGCCTTTTCTATATCTCCTTCTGAAATCTCTTTTCTTATTACAGAGCTGCTGACAATCTCTTCATTATAAGTTAGAGGATCTAATACTGTTAGTGAAAAGCCATATTTTTCTTGAAGCTTTTTTAAGAACTGTACATCTCCCGTGTTTTTATAACCAAACTTATAATTAAAGCCTACAATAAAACCCTTAGCATTATATGTATCTATTAGTAATTTAATAAAATCCTCTGCAGATATCTTCATATATTCTTCGTCGAAGGTTACCAAGCAGGAGACGTCTACTCCAGCTCTTTCTAAGAGCTCCAATTTAAATTTATTATTAGTTAGGAGCTTAGGTGGAACTGCACCCTTAACCACGGTTTTGGGATGATTCTTGAAAGTATAAACCATGCTTAATGCATTGTTTTCCTTGGCTAACTCCATAGTCTTGTTTATTAAAGACATATGACCTAAGTGGAGTCCGTCAAAGCTACCTAAGGCAATAAATGTGCCTTTATCAAATTTTCCATTAAAGAGTTCATCAATTATCAACATAAGTTTACCTCTATAAAAAAAGCTTTTCTGCTTTAAAAGTATTGTTATTTAATCTGCCTAAGCCAGTAAAAAGACCTGCAGAAGAGTACACTCTAAATAGCCTTTCATTCTTAGGAAGTTGTATTATTAGTCTTGAATCTTGAATGGCTACCCCATTTATAAATAGTTTTAGAAAATAATCATCAATTGTAAAAACGGGATATTTATCCAAGGCATCTTCCATAGTGATCAAAAAGTTCTCTAGATTTTCTGAGGTAAGTCTATCTAACTCTATGGAATTGCTTATAGTAAAAATACCGTTTTTTTCTCTTACTAATTCAGTCATGCATGCTCCGCAACCTAAGCTTTCACCTATATCCCTACAGAGACTTCTAATATAGGTACCATTAGAGCAACATATACTTAACTCAAGAAAGGGATGGCTATAGGATAATAGCTCTAGAGAATAAATAGTCACTTCTCTAGGAATTCTATCAATTTCAATACCCTCTCTGGCCATTTCATATAACCTTTTACCTTGAACCTTTAGGGCAGAATACATAGGAGGTATTTGCTTTATAACACCTCTAAAATTCGGAAGAATTTTATTAATATCTTCAAGGGTTATTAAAGAGGAATCAGCGGTGGAAACTACTTTTCCTTCTCTATCATAGGTGTCAGTAGACACTCCCAATTTAAATACTGTCCTATATATTTTACTTTCATTCATAATATAGTCTATAGATTTTGTAGCCTTTCCTATACATACAGGTAGAACTCCTGTAGCCATGGGATCTAAAGTTCCAGCATGCCCGATTTTTACCCTTCCAGTAATCCTTTTAAGCTTTCTTATAACATCAAAGGAAGTTATTCCCTCAGGCTTATTAATATTCAATATACCATTTAACATAGCTTTTCATCCTTTAATACCTTTAGTACACTCTCAATTGCTGTATCTATTGAAATATCTGCTATAAAAGCACCGGAAGCCTTAGTATGGCCTCCCCCTCCAAAGGGCTCTGCAATTTTCCTAACATCAGCTTTATCCTTAGATCTGAAACTGATTTTTATGCCTCCTGTAACCTCTTTGAAGAGAATTGCAATATCTACACCTTTAATGGTAAGACCGCTAGAGACTATTTCAGAGGAGTCCTCTAAATCATAGTCTAACTCCTTAAGGATAGAATGAGGTATTTTCATTAGGCAAATCGAGCTGTTTATGAGTTGAATTTCTTCGTATACCTTACCTAGGAGTTTTAAATATTTAAAGTCTCTATTATCATAAACCAATCTATGGATAGCAGAAAAATCAATAGATAGACTAATAAGCTCAGAGGCTATTTCATGAGTTTTGGAAGTGGTATTTGAATATTTAAAGGAACCAGTATCAGTCATAATTGAGGTGTAAAGACACTCTGCAATTTCTTTTGTTAGGGATATCCCTAAAAGCTTAATTAGATCAAAGACTATTTCTGCCACTGCAGCAGCTGTGGTATCAATATAATTAATATGCCCATAGCTACTATTAGAGAGATGATGATCAATATTAATTATTGTGCCTTTATAGTTACTTAAATCACAGTTTATTCTTTCTTTATTACCGCAATCTAGTACAATAACAACCTCCGTATCTTCTTTTGGAAGTATAATGGTTCCATCAATAGATTCGCTGTTAGGAAGAAAATAAAAATCACTAGGAAGTATCTCTTTTGATAATATATAGGAATCTTTGCCTATATTTTTTAAAGCGATGAGCAGAGCCAGAGCACTGCCAAGGGAATCCCCATCCGGTGAAGTATGAAAGGATATCCCTATTCTAGTACTCTGATTTATTATATCTGCAATATCTTTAAGCTTCATTTTTATTCTCCTTGAGCTTTTCGATGATGGAGTTTATATGCATTCCATGTTCTATGGAATTATCCAACTCAATGATCAATTCAGGTGTATGCCTTAATTTAACTCTATGAGCTAGCTCCTTACGAATAAATCCAATAGAATGTTTTAAAGCTTCAAGGGTCTCTTCCTGTTGTTCCCCAGTTCCAAATATGCTAAGAAGCACTTTAGCATAATGAAGATCCTTAGTCACTTCTACGTGAGTAACGCTAACCATAGCTGATACTCTAGGATCTTTAACATCTTTTGAAATAATATTGCTTATTTCTCTTTTTAGTTCTTCGTTGATTCTTCCAGATCTATAATTAGCCATTTAATCACCTCTTCTATAGCTGATTTCTCTTCACTTCTTCCATGGTATAAGCTTCAATGATATCTCCATCCTTTATATCATTAAACTTTTCAATGCTTAAGCCACATTCATAACCTGCAGCGGCTTCTTTAACATCATCCTTAAATCTTTTTAAAGATGCGAGCTTGGATTCAAAAACAACTATTCCTTCTCTAATTACTCTAATATCACTGTTTCTGGTTATCTTACCATCTAAAACATAGCAACCAGCTATAGTGCCTAAGCTTGAAATTTTATAGGTTCTTCTAATTTCTGCTCTACCTAAAATTACTTCCTTTAAGTCCGGCTCAAGCATACCAATCATAGCAGACTTAACATCTTCAATTGCATCATAGATAATTCTATAGGTTTTAATATCAACCTTTTCCTTTTCTGCTGCACTGACAGCATTATTATCTGGTCTAACATTAAAGCCAATTATAATAGCATTAGATGCCGTTGCTAATGTTACGTCTGTTTCTGTTATTGCTCCAGCTGCGCCATGTATAACTCTAACTTTAACATCTTCAGTAGATAGCTTTTCTAAGGATTGCTTAATTGCCTCCACAGAGCCTTGAACATCTGCTTTAACTATTAGAGCAAGTTCCTTAACCTTTCCTTCTTTTATCTGATTGTATAAGTCTTCAAGGGATACTCTGTTTGAAGATTGCATATGCTCATCTTTTAATTTATCTTTTCTAAGCTGAGCCATATCTCTGGCAGTTTTTTCATCCTTAACAACATTAAATCTATCACCAGCTGCAGGAACTTCTGAAAGACCTAATATTTCTACAGGAATTGATGGTCCTGCGGACTTTATTTTCTTACCCTTATCATCGAACATTGCTCTTATTCTGCCATAAGTAGTACCAACTAATATTGAATCTCCAACGTTAAGGGTACCATTTTGAACTAATAAGGTAGCAACAGCACCTCTACCTTTATCAAGCTTCGCTTCCACTACTGTACCTTTAGCATTTCTCTTAGAATTAGATTTAAGCTCTAACATTTCAGCTGTTAAAAGAACCATCTCTAATAGACTATCAATTCCCTCATGAGTCTTAGCAGATACAGGTACGCAGATGGTGTCTCCGCCCCAATCTTCAGATACAAGGCCAAATTCTGTTAGCTCTTGCTTTACTTTATCAACGTTAGCACCAGGCCTGTCGATCTTGTTTATAGCAATTACCATTGGCACATTTGCAGCCTTACAATGGTTTATAGCTTCCTTAGTTTGAGGCATTATACCATCATCAGCTGCTACAACTAATATTACTACATCAGTAATCTGTGCGCCTCTTGCTCTCATAGAGGTGAAGGCTTCATGCCCAGGTGTATCCAAGAAGGTGATTTTTTCATCGTTAATTGTAACGGTATAAGCACCAATATGCTGTGTAATACCACCTGCTTCTGTCTCAGTTACCTTAGCTTTTCTTATGGCATCAAGGAGTGAGGTTTTACCATGATCAACATGACCCATAACTGTAACTATAGGAGGTCTTCTTTCAATATCCTCATCATCATATAATTCGTTATCTACTTCTAGTTGAGCAGAATTATCTTCCTTTTTCTCAATAACTATTGAGAATTTTTCCGCAACCTTTTCAGCAGTAGCAAAATCTATTTCTTGATTAATACCAGCCATTACTCCACTGAAAATAAGAGCTTTTATAACCTCAGTAGTAGGTTTATTGAGCTTTTCAGAAAGTTCCTTTACGGTTATAGTTTCACCTATCTCCACTAAGCTGATATTGTCCTTTGACTCTTCCTCATCAGAGCTTTTTTGATCATTTCTATTTTTTCGTCTATTCTTCTTGAAGGTTTTGTTTACCTCTTCTGCAAGTATTTCCTCATATTCATCAACAATTGTTTTGTTTTGTTCTTCTGATGCAGCAGGAGCCTCTTTATCCGTAAGGAGTTCCTTTATAAGCTCTGCATCCTCATCCTCAATAACACTCATGTGGTTTTTCACCTCAACGTTAAATTCATCCATGAGTATTGTTATTAAATCTTTACTTGATATTCCAAGTTCCTTTGCCAATTCATATACTCTTATTTTTGACAAATCATTCACCCCCGGTTAGCTTTTTGTTTGTGTTCATTTATTTTCTGTCAAAGATATAAGCTTCTTTGCTAAATTTTCATCTGTTACACAAACTACCTTTACCTCTTCTCTACCTAAAGCTTTTCCAAGCTCATCCTTGGAAAATTCCTTAATTACATGAATATTTTTAGCTAGACAGTAATTTGTAATTTTTTTTTCGGAATTATAAGACAATTCCTTTGAAAATATAAACAAAAATATTTTTCTCTTATTTATTATACCCAAGCAATTATTATATCCTTCAATAACATTTCCAGATTTCTTTGCTAGGGATAAAAATCTAAGAAAATCATTCATTTGAAATCTCTTCCTTCAAACGATTATATATATCTTCACTTATTGATATTTCAAGGTTTTTATTAAGTCTTTTAGACTTTATTGCTTTTTCTAAGCATTGAGAGTCTTTACAAATATAGGCGCCTCTTCCTGGTCTTTTACCAGTTAAATCAACACTTAACTCTCCTTCAGAGTTTTTAACAATTCTTATAAGCTCTTTTTTGGGCTTCATTTCCATGCAGCCATTACACATTCTCATAGGGATTTTTTTGACCTTCATAGCATCACCTCTTTATAAAAGCTTATTCCTGAACTTGAGCGCTGCTTTTTATATCAATCTTCCATCCTGTAAGCTTCGCCGCAAGTCGTACATTCTGTCCTTCCTTTCCTATAGCTAAGGAAAGCTGACCATCATCTACAATTACCCTTGCGGATTTATTTTCTTCATCAATGGTAACATCTACTACTTTAGCAGGGCTTAAGGCGTTTGCAATATATTCTTCTGGAAGTTTACTCCACTTTATTATATCGATTTTTTCATTCTTTAACTCATTTACAATATTCTGTACCCTGATTCCCTTTGGACCAACACAGGCTCCCATAGGATCAATTGTTTCATCCTTTGAGAATACAGCTATTTTTGTTCTAGAGCCAGCTTCTCTTGAAATGCTTTTTATTTCTACAATTCCTTGGAATATTTCAGGAACCTCTAATTCAAAAAGTCTTTTCACAAGCCCTGGATGAGTTCTAGAAACAATGACCTGAGCACCCTTTGAGGTATTTTTCACCTCTACAATGTATAACTTTAATCTTTGATTAAAATTGTACTCTTCTCCAGGCATCTGCTCACTTGTTCCAAGAACTGCTTCAATTTTTCCTAAATCAACAAAAACATTTCCTTTATCCTTTCGGATTACTGTACCAGTAATTATATCGTATTCTTTTTCTATGAACTCGCTATAAATTATGTTTCTTTCTGCTTCTTTAATTCTCTGAATTACTACTTGCTTTGCTAGCTGAGCAGCTACTCTTCCAAAGGTTCTTGGAGTGACTTCAAGCTCAACAACATCTTCAAGCTCGTATTTAGGATTAATTGCCTTGGCATCCTCTAAAGTAATTTCAGAAACATCATCATAGAGTTCCTCTACAACATTTTTTCTTGAATATACATGAATTTCACCATTATCCCTATTCATGCTAACTCTTACATTTTGAGCGCTATTGCCAGTATTAGCATAGTTTTTTTTGTATGCTGCTACAAGTGCATCCTCAATGGTGGTGAATAGCATATCCTCGCTAATACCCTTTTCTTTAACAATTTCTTTTAATGCACCTATAAATTCCTCATTCATCTTTAATGCCTCCTCATCAAAAATCCACTTCAATATTTATCGTCTTTATTTTATCTAACGGTACATTTATAATATTGTCATTGATTTTAACCTTAATTAAATCTTCCTCATAGGATTCAAGAATTCCTTCAAAAAGCTTTTTTCCTTCTATAGCAGTAGTAGCTCTTATCTTGACTTTTTTTCCTAGATTATCTTCATAATGTTTTTTTGTATACAAAAATCTATTTATACCTGGAGAGGATATCTCAAGATAATATTGATCTTTTATTGGATCCTTTTCATCAATAATATCACTAACTCTTCTACTAACCTTCTCACAATCTTCTAAAGATATTCCCTTAGGAGAATCAATGTATATTCTTAGATAATATTCATTGTCTTCTTTAATATACTCTAGGTGATATAGTTCATAATCCATGTCTTCAATAGGGCTTTTAACCATTTCTTCTATTTGCTGTAATAAACCTTCTAATTTCATTATAAACCTCCTTTACTTCAAATGCCGGTGAACTACTCTTAGTATTTCCTAATTACAATACCTAATTATAATATTAGTATATTATAATTTTAATTTATATACTAATAAGTATAGATACAAACAGAAAGAGCGGGTTTAAGCCCACTCTTTAACTAAGCATCTATAAATAAAAAACTCTACAAGGTTATAATATCATAGTGATATATAGAATACAAGTGTTATTTCTGAATTATCCAAATAAAGACAAAAAGTATGCAAGCTCTTATCTACATATTTTTAATCTCATTCATAAGCTCTTCCACTACGAATTCTTCTTTAACCTTTTTGATAATTTCACCTTTTTTAAATATAAGGGCTTCATTTTTACCACCGGCAATGCCTATATCTGCCTCTCTGGCTTCACCAGGACCATTGACTACACAACCCATTATAGCCACTTTTATATCCTTTGGACAATCCTGAAGCTTTTCTTCTACCTCCTTAGCAATTTTAATTAAATCAATCTCTGTTCTTCCACAGGTGGGACAGGATATAAACTGTATTCCTGATTTAATTAATCCTAAGGACTTTAAAATCTCTCGCCCAACCTTTATTTCTTCAACAGGATCACCAGTTAAAGATACTCTAATTGTATCTCCTATGCCTTCAGAAAGCAAAGCACCTATGCCAATGGAGGACTTTATTGTACCTCTCCATAGAGTACCGGCCTCAGTAACGCCTAAATGAAGAGGATATGAAGCTCTGTTAGACATAAGACGATAGCTATCAATCATCATATTAACATCAGAGGATTTTATAGATATAATAATATCTGAAAATCCTATAGATTCTAGTATTTCAGCATGATTTAGAGCACTTTCCACAAGAGCTTCATGAGTAACTCTTCCGTATTTTTTTAGAAGTGATTTTTCCAAAGAACCACTATTTACTCCTATCCTAATAGGAATCTTCTTATCCATAGCAGCATGAGCTACTTCCCTAACCCTATTTATATTCCCTATATTTCCTGGATTTATTCTAAGTGCTGATACATTGGCAGCTATAGCTTCTAGTGCTAATCTATAATCAAAGTGTATGTCTGCCACTAAAGGTATGCTAATCTCTGGTATAATTTTTTTTAGTGCTTCTGAGGCTTCTTTGTCAGGTACTGCACATCGTATAATGTCGCATTTATTATCTTGAAGCTTTCTAATCTGATTTATGGTAGCCTCTGCATCTCTTGTATCTGTATTGGTCATAGATTGAACAGTAATTGGTGAATCACCACCAATATAAATATTTCCAACCTTAATTTTATTAGTTAATTTTCTATTCATGTTTTATCTCCTATAGTTGTATTGGGAATAAAATATCCTTAATAGTTACAAGTATCATAAGTAAAAATAATATTGATATTCCCACAAGGTTTGCAGCTTGAACTATCTTATCATTAACCTTTTTTCTTGTTATAAGTTCTATAAATAGTATCACTAACCATCCACCATCAAGAGCTGGGAATGGAAGAAGGTTGAAAATTGATAGTTGAACACTTAAGAGAGCTGTAAACATCATAAGGTTCCATATGCCTGCCTTAGCTGCTTCTCCAGATATTCTTATAATTGAAACAGGTCCACCTACATCGTTAATACTAGCCTTACCAGTAAAGATTGTTTTTAAAGAAAAGAATACCTGATTTATGGAGGATATGGACTTTTTAAAGCCCTGTACTACAGAATCTCCAAAGGAAGGTTCTGAAACTATAGTTCCAGCTATACCTACCTTGTATCTATTTTCTTCTGTATCTAGTGCTGGTGTTACTGTAGATGAGTATTCTGATCCATTGCGGTTATACTTTATACTCACAGGACTTCCCTCAGACATTAAAATGTGAAGAGTAAAGTCATCCCATGTGTATATTTTATTTGAATTTATTTCAGTAATAACATCACCCTCCTTAAGACCTGCTAGCTGAGCTGGAGAGTCCTTAACTATTTCAGATGCAACTGGATTTATATAGCCGTTATTTAATACTACTAGAGAAAATAGTATTACAGCTAGAAGAAAGTTCATTATGACTCCCGCAGCTACAATGCTTATTTTCTGTAGAGGCTTCTTACTCATAAAGGCTCTAGGATCTTCCAAAGCCTCCTCTTCTCCGTACATCTTCACATAGCCACCTATAGGGAAGAGTCTAATGGAATATTGGGTTTCCTTTCCTTGAATCTTTCGAATTTCTGGACCCATACCGATAGAAAATTCCTCCACTTTAACATTATTGGCTTTTGCCATGATAAAGTGACCTAATTCATGTATAGTTATTAATAAGCCTAAGGCTAATAAAGCAATTATTATATACATTTTTGCCTCCTGTTAATAATTATTAAAAATATAGTCTTTGACCTTCTTATCAGCTTCAACAACAGCAGGTAGGGACAACTGCTCGCTAAAAGAAAATTTGTTTAAAGCTTCTTCTATAAGCTCAGGAATTCTCATAAATGAGATTTCCTTTTTTAAGAAGAGTTCCACAGAGGCCTCATTTGCTGCATTTAATATAGCAGGATAGAAGCCAGCTTTTTTTCCTGCCTCAAAGGCTAAATTAAGGCAGTTAAAAGTATCGTATCTTGGTTTTTCAAAGGTTAAATTGTTTACTTCAAATAAATCAAGCTGCTTAACAAAGCAATCTTCTCTATTGGGGTAGTTTAAAGCATATTGTATTGGAAGGGTCATATCAGGCACACCCATTTGAGCTATGATGCTACCATCCTTATACTGAACCATAGAATGAATAATACTTTCCGGGTGTACAACCACTTGGATATTATCATATGGACAATTAAAAAGCCAATGAGCCTCAATTACCTCTAAACCTTTATTCATAAGGGTTGCAGAATCAATGGAGATTTTTTTGCCCATATTCCATTTTGGATGATTCAAGGCTTCCTCAAGGGTTGCTTTTTCCAAATCATGTAAACTTTTATTTCTAAAAGGACCACCGGATGCAGTAAGAAGTATTTTATCAAGAGCCTTTAAATCATTTCCTTGAAGGCATTGAAATATGGCACTATGCTCAGAGTCTACTGGAAGAATTTTAACTCCATGGATTCTTGCTTCTTTCATAATTAATTCTCCTGCTACTACAAGTGTTTCCTTATTAGCAAGAGCAATATTTTTACCGGCCTTAATTGCTTCCATGGTTGGTATTAAACCTACCATCCCAACTACGGAAGTTAATACAGTATTAACCTCTTCTAATGTACAAATCTTTATTAAGCCTGGAAGTCCAAAATAAACTTCACAGGATATATTATTATCTTTAATGTAATATAAAAATTTATCATAAGTTTCTTTATCTGTTATAGCAACATGCTTAAGAGAAAATTCTTTTACAATTTTTATTAGCTCTGAAAGATTTCTATGAGCAGAAATTCCACTCAAGATATATTTATCTTTATTTTTTTTTAGTAAATTTATAGTTTGTGTTCCAATTGATCCTGTAACTCCTATAATAGATAAGTTAATCATTTAATCCTCCTAATTGAAAATTATTTCTTTAGCAATTATAACATATAAAGGACCTATTAATAAGCCAAAAAAGCCAAATAGGTTTATACCTATATATAGAGCAAGAATGATTACAAGAGGATGGATACTAAACTTATCACCAATAACTTTCACCTCAAAAACTTGCCTTAATATATTTATTAGTATATAGAGAAATATTAAACCGAAAACTACAAAATATTGGTTTATTAGTATATTGTATATGATTAATGGAACAAATACAATAACTGTCCCAACATAGGGCAGGAGGTCTAGCAAACCACATAATATTGATAAGGCTAAAGCATCTTCTACTCCTAGAAGTAAGAAGCCTAATAGTGTTTCTGTGGTAGAAAATATTACCAAGGCCAACTCTACAGAAAAAATTTTCTTAATATTATAAAGTATATTTTTTATATTTAATATCACATCATCTCTTATGAATATTTTTATAAAGCTTACGAAGATCCTCCTATCTGCAAGTAAAAAATACACTGTAATATTACTTATAAAATACATCACTATTGCTTCTCCAGTAAACAAAGCTCCTTTTAGAAAAATCGGATTATTAAGACTTCGTATGTTTTTCCATATACTCTCCTTGTCTATTCCTATTATCTCCATAAAATTCTTAATAAAGGTACTGGTATATGCTTCTAGCATTAAGCGGTTTATCAAGGCGATTATGTAATTACCTAAATAGATTAAAACCAATACAGAAGTTATGTTTATACTAAATAGGACAATAAAAGTTGCTAATCTCCTTGACTTAATAGCTTTTGATAAAAAGTTATAAAAAGGTAGTGCTACAGCATAGAGCATAGCCATAAAGAATGCTGGCTTTAAGTAACTCTTTACTAAAAGATTAAGTAATATAAAGGCAACCAGAAGAGTAAGGCAATAAAATATCTTATAGCCGTTTTTCATTATACCTCCATACTTAAAATATTGCTTTATATATATATAAATAAATAAGCTGTATATATGCACAATTTATAATAACATGTGCATATATACAGCTTAATTTATAATAGTTATTACTAAGTTATAGCCCTAGTATCAGACTTAGATACATGAATATTGCAACGGAAGAAAATATTATACTATCAAATCTATCTAAAATACCACCATGACCAGGAATTAAATGGGAATAATCCTTTACCTTAAAATATCTTTTTATAGAAGAGGCGGTAAGATCACCAAACTGACCTAGTATACCAGCTAAGGCTCCCATAAGAAAAAAATGAATCAAGGATATATGAAAGAGATAACCTTGTGTGACAATACCAAATAAGCCACAGGATAAAATACTTCCAATGAGTCCACCTATTGAACCTTCTACTGTTTTTTTAGGACTTACATCTGGGCAGAGCTTATGTTTTCCTAAAAATCGTCCTGAGTAATAAGCAGCGGTATCTCCAATCCAAGAGCTTAGAAAGATAAGCCATATAAGATAATTACCTCCCTGCATATCATATATGTTAGGGATGAGGCTTAAAAAAACACCAACATAAATAAAAACTCCTAATGTTAAAAACATATCTGCAAAATTATATTTTAAATTAATTACTGGTATACATAAAAGCAGCAAGGTGGAGATAATCAACATATAGCCTAAAGTTTCAATACTAATACCAGTTAAGTAATAAAGAGCTAATAAAGCAAAGCCTATTATAGGAATAGAATTAAATTTATTACCGCTATTAATTACCTTATAAACTTCATACATCCCCATAATAGATAAAAGAAAGGTTATTATCTTAAGATAAACACCACCTATGAGCAAAACAATTATCAAGGGAGAAATAAGAATAGCACCAAAGTATCTACTGTTTTTAATATTTGTATTCATATTATATACCTCCAAAACGCCTTTCCCTGTTTTGGTAGTCATATATTGCCTTGTGCAAATCCTTCTCTGAAAAATCTGGCCATAGTATATCAGAATACCAAAATTCAGAATATGCACATTGCCAAAGCATAAAATTACTTAATCTTTGTTCACCACTAGGTCTAATTATTATATCTGGATCTGGCATGCCAGCGGTATAAAGATATTTTTCTATATCTTCTTGGGTAATAGCAATTTCTGAATTACCTTCCTTTGTCTTAAGAAAGCTGTTTACAGCATGGATTATTTCTGCTCTACCACCATAATTTAGAGCTAAATTCATTACTACACCAGTATTATCTTTGGTCATAGCTTTTGCATTAATTAGTTCCTCCTGGCAGCTTTTCGGAAGCATAGAAATATCTCCTATATGATTTATTACCACCTGATTCTTGTTTAGCTCATCAAACTCTTTCTTTAGATAATCAACAAGAAGTTTCATCAAAGCATTAACTTCATCTTTAGGTCTTTTCCAGTTTTCTGTTGAGAATGCATAAAGAGTTAGATATCGTACACCTAACCTATTACATTCCTTTATTATTCTTCTGATAGTTTCTACACCCTGCTTGTGCCCGAAGGTTCTTGGTAGGTTCTTTTTTTTGGCCCAACGACCATTACCGTCCATGATAATACCTATATGCTTAGGTATATTGTTGTAATCTAACGGGAAAGAAGTAGTAGCTTTATTGTTTTTATTAAATAATTTTACCACGGTTGTTTACCTCCGACTATGTTATAAATAAAACCTGCTTAAGCAGGTTTTATTTATATGGACATAATTTCCTTTTCTTTTCCATCTACAATCTTATCTACTTCTTTTACGTAGGAATCTGTTACTTTTTGAATATCATCCTCGCCCTTCTTTTCTTCATCCTCAGAAATATCAGAGCTCTTTTTAAGTCCTTTAATTTTGTCATTTGCTTCTCTTCTAATAGAACGTATAGCAACCTTTGTTTCTTCACCATATTTTCTTACAGTTTTTACAAGGTTCTTTCTTGTTTCTTCAGTAAGCTCAGCAATTACTAAGCGGATAACAGCTCCATCGTTAGAAGGATTTATTCCTAAATCTGATTTAAGAATAGCTTTTTCGATATCCTTAAGAGTTGACTTTTCCCAAGGGGTTATCATAAGCACACGGGGTTCTGGCGCTGATACGTTTGCCACTTGATTAATTGGCATCATACTACCATAGTACTCGACCTCAATCCTATCAAGCATTGTAGGATTAGCTCTTCCAGCTTTTAGTGATGCTAAGTCTGACTTAAGTACAGTGATTGATTTTTTCATTTTGTCTTCAGCTTTTAAAATAATGTCCTTTACCATTTCACTATCCTCCTATTATTTACAAACTAAAGTACCGATTTTTTCACCTAGTATGGCTCTCTTAATATTACCTGGATCATCAAGACCAAAAACTAATATGGGAATATTATTATCCATACACAAGGAAGTGGCAGTTGAATCCATAACTTGAAGTCCCTGCTCCAGTACTTTTATATAATTAAGTGTATCATATTTTTTTGCCTCAGGGAACTTATGAGGATCTTTATCATATACACCATCAACTTTTTTTGCTAATAAGATAACATCAGCCTCTATTTCAGCTGCCCTTAGAGCTGCTGTAGTATCTGTAGAAAAATATGGATTACCAGTACCTGCAGCAAAAATCACCACACGTCCTTTTTCTAGATGTCTCATAGCTCTTCTTCTTATAAAAGGTTCCGCGATTTCTTTCATTTCAATAGCAGTCTGGACTCTTGTTAGAACTCCTATACTTTCTAAGGAATCCTGTAATGCTAGGGCATTAATACAGGTTGCAAGCATACCCATGTAATCTGCAGTGGTTCTGTCCATGCCTTCTCCGCTTCTACCCCTCCAAATATTACCGCCACCTACTACAGCTCCAACTTCAACACCCATATCTACTAGTTCTTTAATCTCATTAGCTATTCTTAAGGCTATATTAAAATCTATCCCAAAGCCATTACTACCAGCTAGGGCCTCTCCAGATAGCTTTAATATTACCCTTTTGTATTTACAATTGTGCATATATAATCCTCCTAATAATTGAGATTTTAAAAAAAGAGAACACAAGGTGTTCTCTTCTTTTGTTAACTACTTACTTTGCTTAGTTATTTGCCAATCTGCCTTGCAACTTCTTCAGCAAAATTTTCTTCCTTTTTCTCAATTCCTTCTCCTTTTTCGAATCTAGCAAATCTAGTAACATTTATCGGAGAACCAAGTTCATTGGATTTTTCTTGTAAATATTTAGTTATTGTCTTATCAGAATCTCTAACCCAAAGCTGCTCTACAAGACATACTTCTTTATAGTATTTCTGAATTCTACCTTCAACCATTTTATCTACGATTTTTTCAGGCTTTCCTTCATTTAATGCCTGTACTCTGTAGATTTCTTTTTCTTTATTTAAGGCTTCCTGATCTACATCTTCTTTAGTGATAAAAAGAGGATTAGCAGCAGCTACTTGCATGCAAATGTCCTTAGCTACATCTAATAAGGAGTTTGTATCCGCGGCACTAGAAAGCTCAACTAAAACTCCTATTCTTCCGTTTCCATGAATATAGCTTTGAATAGCACCCTCTTCTACAGAGAAGCTTTCAAAACGTCTAACATTCATATTTTCACCAAGTTTTGCTATTAATGCAGTGATAGCATCCTTTACAGTAACGCTTTCATCAGCGATGTATTTTTCTTCTACAAATTCATCCACTGTCTTTGCAGTTGTTGTTGCAGCCATCTTTGCAAGATTTGCAGCTACAGTTTTAAATTCTTCGTTTGCAGAAACAAAATCAGTTTCACAGTTAAGCTCTACTATACCAGCTTTTTTATGATCTTCTGTTATATAGGTTTCAACAACACCCTCTGCTGCTACTCTACCAGATTTTTTAGCTGCTGCAGCAAGACCCTTTTCTCTAAGAATCTCTACAGCCTTTTCCATATCTCCCTGTGACTCAGTAAGGGCTTTTTTACAGTCCATCATACCGGCTCCAGTTCTTTCTCTTAACTCTTTTACGGATTGTGCAGT
>JAEXZL010000151.1 GCA_023451395.1 Bacillota bacterium
CCGCCAGAGGAGCCACCGCCGAAGCCTCCAAAACCGCCACCGCCGGAGGAACCACCTCCAAAGCCACCTCCTCCAAAGCCGCCACCACCGCGTCTTCCACCACGACGGCCACCGCCAAAGAAGGATTGCCAGAATAAAATCTTAAAGAGTGCTCCAGTTATCCTTCCTCTATTAAAAATCAAGTCTAAAAAGAATAGACCCATTATAATAAATACTGGAAGAGGGGTGCCTTCATCTCCTTTTGAAGAGTAATCTGGAAGCTGAGAATTCTTTTCTAAAGTAACATCATACTCAGAAGCAATGTCATCAGCTAGCACAGAAAAGGCGTCTTTTATCCCGGAAGCATAATCACCTTCTTGAAAACGAGGTGTAGCAAGATCGTTCATTATTCTAGAGGATTTAGTATCCGTAACGGCTCCTTCTAAGCCTTTACCTACCTCTACTCTCCATTTTCTATCACTTATGGCTACTAGCATCAGGAGACCATTATTCTTACCAGCCTGACCTATGCCCCAGCTTCTGAAAAGACCATTAGCATATTCATTTACATCATATCCATCTAATGAATCTATCACCACCACAGTTGCTTGAGCTGTGGTTTTGTCTTCTAGCTCTTTACCCAAGGATATTAAATAGTCCTTGCTCTCGCTATCAAGGACTCCTACATAATCATTAACGTATTTTAGATTAGTGGGCTTTGGATAGCTTGGGGCTGCTTTAACAGGGATTACACTCACAAGGAGCATAAGTAGTATTAAAACACTGGATAATTTAATTCCTGTTAAGGGAGCTAGTTTAATTTTTTTCTTCATAAAAAGCTCCTTTACCCATTAGTGTATTATTTTGAAAAATCTACTATAGGAACTTCTTCTGATCCATTTGCTGCCTTATAGTAGGGCTTTTCATCAAAGTTAAACATTCCAGCTAAAATGTTTGTAGGGAATTTTTTGATCTTAGTGTTGTATGCTGTAACAGATTCGTTATAATCCTGTCTTGCAATTAATATTCTATTTTCTGTTCCCTCAAGGTTAACGGTTAAGTCCTTGAAATTCTGGCTTGATTTAAGTTCTGGATAATTTTCAACAACTACCAAAAGTCTTGATAGGGCTGAAGAAAGCTCTGCATCAGCATTTGCAGTATCCTCTATGGAGGATGAACCAGCAAGCTTAGCTCTTGCATTTGCTATATCAGTGAATATTTTTTCTTCCTGAGCTGCATATCCCTTTACAGTAGATACAAGATTAGGTATTAAATCAGATCTCCTTTGAAGCTGAGTATCTATATTTGATGCAGAAGTTTGCACCTTTTGATCCAGGGAAACAAGACCGTTATAGCTTCCTACTACAGGTAATATTACAATTGCAGTACAACTATGACAATTAGTACTGTTTTTAATGTTTTATTCATAGCATCCTCCTATTTTTAAAAAGTCCATATTAGCTATCATTTATTATATAATATATACTAATATAGCTTATATTGTTATAGTACCAATTATACCATAATTAATATTAATGTTAATCATAGGCTTCTTTCATAAAATAAATTTTATATAAAAATCATAGGCAACTATAGAAGATGAATTTAAAAATTGATATTATGTAAAGAATAAGAATATAAAGGAGGAAGGTGCAGATGGCAAGAAAAAGCACAAGAAATAACAAGTTTTTATTTAATTCTAAGGATATTACATCTCCAAAGGTTTATGCCTTTTTAGTTAAGCTTGTTAATGAGGATAGAGAAGATCTAGCAGAAAAGGCCTTGAGGGCAGATTATTTATTAAACTATGCACAAAGCTGTATAAAACAGAAAGATAAAGCTGAAGCAAAAACAGCCTTAGAAAAGGTAAAGGATAGATTGGATGAAATAAAAGCTGAAGGCTTTGATCCAGAACAGCTTCAATATTTATATGAGGGAACACTGAATAAGGTATTATAAACTTTTAAATGGAGCTGTTTTTTTCAAGGAGAAGGATAATTATTGATAACATTTTTAGAAGAATATGAACAGATTATTAATAATGCTATCTCTTAGAAAAGTATGTATATAAACTATTACAATATTCAAAAAACTTAACTCAACGTTAATAAACATGCCATTTTTATCCTTTGACATTCGGAAAAAATAATGTTATCGTTAACATAAGAAGAAGCTTCTTTTTAAATATAAAAAAAGTACTTAGCCCAATTAGGAAGTAAGAGGTTAGAAGTAAAAAGTTAGAAGTTAGAAGTAAGAACTAAGAACTAAGAACTAAGAGATTAGAGATAAGGACTTAGAACTAAGGGATAAGAACTTAGAGATAAGGACTTAGAATTAAGAAATAAGAGCTTAGAACTTAGAGTAAGAGTTAATAGGAAGTAAGAGTAAAGTAATAAGAAGCAAGAAGTTTAGAGTTAAGAAGTGTAGAATCTAAGATTAAAAAGTTGTGGATTAAAGGTTCTAAGAATTAAGAGTAAGGATTTGAATTTAAGGGCTAAGAACTAAGAAAGAGGTGAGACCACCTAACTGAATAAGGGTTTTAAAAAGTCTCTTAAGCTTTCCAAAGTAGTAACTTGTAATAGGTTTTTAAGGAGTTTGCCTTGGGATTTTGTTAATCTCTAGTTTTGAAGTAATCTGATGAAAGCTGCCGTAGCGGCTGGTTGTAATACCAATAAATAGGTTACTCAATAAAGATAAGATTAGAGTAGAAAGGCAGAAATGTAAAAGGGAAGGCTTAAATAGCAACAATATTTAGTTTAAGGAGAAAGGCCTTTGGAAGAACAATTTAATAAAGGCAGAAGTCGGTAACAATAATTCCTAGGAATTATATATGTACCGGCTTCTGTTTTTTTTGATTTAGCTTAAAGTTCCTTAAAGGAGTTAGCTATTTCTTCATAAATTTTTTGATACTCATCATATTTGCTTTGTAATGTCCAGGAGATAATTTGATGAAAATTATCTTCAGATTCAATGACTGTAGTAAGATATGCTACCTTAATCTTGTCCAATTCTCCTGTAAGCTTAAACTGAAGAGCCTTTTGACCATTTATAGTAATTTCCTTAGGTTCACTTAACTCAGCGTTTTGAATACCGGAAGCCATATTTCCAGAGATTACATCATAGTAATCTTTGAGAGTAAAGCTGTCGGAAAAATCTGCCTTGCTTTCTGAAAGAGTAATGGTGTACTGCTCTTTTGATATATTTGCAACTTGTATGTTTGCTATATCATTTAGCTGATCAGTTTCTTTCCATCCCTCAGGAATACTAATCTCAATAAGCTTATCACTGCTTGCCACTGTTTTGGTTTTAGCCTCAGGGGCTTTTCCACCTTCACCCTTTTCAGAAGGTGCTGAGCTACAGCCAGATAATATTATAGTGGCAACTAGCAAAAAGCTTAAAATAATAGATGATTTTTTTATTCTCATAAATACCTCCTAAATTTGTTATTTTATTTTATTTTATTTTATCATATTTTTCCTTATTTAAAACTAATTAATAGCAAATATTTTCAAATCATTATAATTGATAAAGAAGGAAAATGAAACAATTGAAACTTATTTAAAGGCTAGTTTTAAAGTTCGTATTTTTTCTTTGCTGATAGATGTATATTCAATATAACATGCTTAATTTAAAAAAGGGATAGATAGGATTAGATTATACTGGAATAAAATTAAAAAGTACGAATAAATTGTATTGAATATTTTTTATTATTCGTATACAATAAAAGTTGTGACTGGTAAATATTATAAGAAGTTTAAGGATGGTGTTTTTATGGAAAGATTTTTCAAATTGAAAGAAATGGGGACGGATGTTAAAACAGAAATTCTTGCTGGCTTTACCACGTTTCTTACAATGGCCTATATTATATTCGTTAATCCTACTATGTTATCAATGACAGGTATGGATAAAGGTGCCGTTTTTGTTGCTACAATTTTGGCTGCAGCCATTGGTACTTTTATTATGGCTTTTGTTGCCAACGTTCCTTTTGCCCAAGCACCGGGAATGGGACTTAATGCCTTTTTCACCTTTACAGTAGTTTTTGGTATGGGTTTTAGCTGGGAACAGGCTCTAGCTATGGTTTTTATTTGTGGAATTTTAAATATTATTATTACAGTAACCAAAATCCGTAAAATGATAATAAAGGCAATACCAACCTCTCTTCAATATGCTATCAGCGGTGGCATTGGTCTATTCATTGCTTATATTGGAGTTAAACAAGCCCACTTCATTCAGTTTACCGCTGAAGGAGTAGATAAGCTTTCTGCAGTAGGTGAAGGAGGGGTATTTATTGATGTTGTACCTGCAATGGTAAATTTCACTGACCCGGTGGCACAGCTTGCTCTTATAGGACTAATAATTACAGTGGTTTTAATGATTAAGAAATCAAAAAGCGCAATTTTAATAGGTATATTAGCAACCACTATCCTTGGAATATTCTTTGGAATAACGCAGCTGCCTAATTTATCAGAGGTTAACTTTGCAGTACCAAGTCTTTCTCCAACATTATTTAAAATGGACTTTGCTGGTCTTTTCGAAAATTCTCAGAAGACCTTTGTAGCTATAATTACAATTTTTGCCTTCTCTTTGACAGATACCTTTGATACTATAGGAACCTTCTTAGGAACCGGAAGAAAATCTGGAATCTTTGACATTCATGATGAAGAATCTGTGGAAAAGGGCACTGGCTTCTCCTCAAAACTTGAAAAGGCTCTTTTTGCTGATGCAACAGCTACTTCTATTGGAGCTTTATTAGGTACAAGCAATACCACTACCTATGTGGAAAGTGCTGCAGGTATAAGCCAGGGAGGTAGGACAGGACTTACTTCAGTTGTAACAGGAGTGCTTTTCCTTCTTTGTCTCTTTATAGCACCTATAGCAGGCATGGTTCCTGAAGCGGCTACTGCTCCAGCACTTATAGTTGTGGGAATTCTTATGGCAGAATCACTTATGAAGATAGATTGGGCGGATATAAACATTGCCATTCCTGCCTTTTTCACCGTTATATTTATGCCCTTTGCTTACAGTATTACTACAGGAGTAGCAGCGGGATTTTTATTCTATAGCTTAGGAGCTTTAATTAGAGGAAAGGGTAAGGAGATCCATCCTATTTTATATATTGTTACTTTGCTATTTATAGTAAGTTATGTATTAAACGCATTTATCTAATAACCTTTGAATTTTCTAATGCCTCTTTTGGTCCTCCCTTGAGAGGCATTAGAAGAATAATAAGGCTAAAGTTAATATATGAAAAGTATGGAGACAGTATCTTTTAGTAGAAACTTAAGCTAGGATAGGCTAAGATATTAATTAATGAAATATTTATTCAAAGAGTTAAGTATTTACTAAAGGGGGTAACGAAAATGAACATAGTGTTATTAGAGCCTTTAGCTGTTAGCAATGAGGTGCTTGAAGAGCTTAGTAAGGGGCTTATAGAAATGGGGCATAGCTTTAAAAGCTATGATACAGTAGAGAAAAATAAAGAGATTCTAATGGAAAGGGTAAGGGATGCGGAAGTTTTAATTATTGCAAACAATCCTCTTACCGGTGATGTAATAAGAGCTGCAGAGAAGCTTAAATACATTGCTGTAGCCTTTACTGGTGTAGACCATGTGGATAAAGATGCCTGCCTTGAAAGAGGGATAAAGGTGTCCAATGCTTCAGGGTATTCCACGGATTCTGTAGCAGAGCTTGCTATAGCTCTAATAATCAATGCTTTAAGAAATGTTATTCCCTGTGATAATAGAGTTAGGCATGGAGGAACAAAAGAAGGCCTAGTAGGCTTTGAGCTCAAGGGGAAAACTGTAGGGATAATAGGTACAGGAGCCATTGGCCTTAGGGTAGCAGAACTTTTGAAGCCCTTTAAATGCAGAATTTTAGGCTATAGCAGAAGCAGAAAACTAGAGGCTGAAGAATTAGGAATTGAATATGTAAGTCTTTCAGAGCTTTTAAGAGAAAGTGATATTGTAACGCTGCATACTCCATTAAATGAGGAAACTAAGGGACTGATTAATGAAGATAGAATTAAAGAAATGAAAAAAAGCTCTATTCTTATAAATCTTTCTAGGGGTCCTGTAGTTGATAGTAATGCCCTAGCAGAGGCTTTAAATGCAGATAGAATTGCAGCGGCAGCAATTGATGTTTTTGAAAATGAGCCGCCAATTTCAGAAAATCATCCTTTGTTAAAAGCTAAGAATACCATAGCAACTCCTCATATAGCCTTTGCTACCAAGGAGTCTATGATTAAGAGAGCAGAGATAACCTTTGATAATGTTTATGCTTATTTAAAGGGTGAAGTTAAAAATAGGGTTTTTTAGGAATTATTTATCATACTGAGGAAGTTAAGATAATTCTTTCTGAGCTTATTTAGGATTTTCATATTTGGAATCTTAAATAAGCTCTTTTTTAATTCTAAAAATTATATGATAAATAAATTTTACTTAATTAATAGTGATATCTATCATATTATTTACGTAATCGGAGAGCTTTACTTGGAGTTTTGTGTTTATTTAATGGGGTTTCTTATAATAAATTTAACATTAATATAAAATAGTATAAAATTATGTATAAAGTAGCTTTATTTTCTTGGTGATTACTGGTTATAATAATGATATATAGAAATAATAGAAAATTTTTAGTTTTCATGTAGAATATTTAAAAAATAAAGGGGTCTGGAAATGTTAAAGGAAGAGATTCTACAATATGTAAAAGAGCATACAAGCACTGTAGATCTTCATTGTCTGCCTTATAACTTAACAGCAGAGGGAATGGCTAATATATTTAAGGTAAAAAGGAATACAATAAGTCAATACCTTAATGAGTTCGTATCTAAAAATTATTGCTTTAAAATTACATCAAGGCCAGTACACTTCCTGCATAAAGCTGTTTTTGAAGAAAATTATTTTTTGGTATCAAGGCAATCATATGCAACAATTTATGACCTTAAGAGTGAGAGCAAGAATAAAGATAAAAACTCAAATTTAAGTGGAGACATGGCTTCCTGTGAAGAATCGATATTTTCTCAAGTGATTGGTTATGATGGGAGCTTAAAAAAAGCAATTACAGAAATTCAAGCTTCAATTTTTTACCCGAACAATAGTCTTCCGATTCTACTGACAGGCGAAACTGGTACTGGTAAAAGCTATATTGCTAGTATAGTACATAAATATGCAATTGAAAAAGGCGTATTAAAAAAGGGAGCTCCTTTTATAATTTTTAACTGTGCACAATATGTCAACAATCCTGAACTTTTATCCAGTAACTTATTTGGATATATAAAGGGGGCATTTACAGGAGCGGACTCTGATTTTAAAGGTGTCCTTGAAGCTGCTGATGGAGGAATTCTTTTTTTAGATGAGGTGCATAGATTAAATTCCGAGGGCCAAGAAAAACTATTTGTTTTTTTAGATCAGGGGAAATATAGAAGAGTAGGGGAAAGTGAAGGGTGGCACCATTCAAATGTTCGATTAATTGCTGCCACTACAGAGAATCTAAGTGACTTTTTTTTATTAACATTTTTGAGAAGGTTTCCGATTCATATTAAAATCCCAAATTTAAAGGAAAGGGGTTCAGAAGAAAGAGCCCAGCTTATTTTTAATTTTTTTATTCAAGAAGCGTGTTTTTTAAGGAAGAATATCCTTATTTCCAAGAAAGTATTATCCGTTCTAGATGAGTATTCCTTTAAGGGTAATATAGGAATGCTAAAAAATGTTGTTAAATATATTTGTGCAAGTATACATGCAAAAAATCAAGAGGTAGAAGAAATTAAAATCAATCTGCTGGATTTGCCTGAATACTTATTAAGGGAGGTAGAAAGCTTTAACTCCTACCACTTCTCCAGTCAGGAATCAGTATTAATAACTCCAGGGATGAGAATGCAGGAGGTTAGTAAGAACACTGATAAGAAGGGAAAAGCCATAGAAAACCTATTTTTATCTATATGGAGAGAGTATCAGCGGTATAAGTCAAATCATAGATCTAGGGAACAATTTGAAGGTGAGTGCTTTAGGGAAATTAATATACTTTTTGATAAATTAGTATATGAGCAGAAATCTCATAGTGAAGACGTAATAATACAGTACATATCAAATAGTGCTCAGGGAATTTCTCGATATCTGGAATACAATTATAGTTTTCATCTAAGTGGAAACAATATATTGGCTATAGTAGTTTATATGTACTATAGAAATAATAATCTTGAAGTGAATGAAAAGATGATTAAGCTTTTATTGGAATATGTACAAGCAAAATGCAAGAGTGAGCTGAAAATTGCTAGTCACATCCTAGCTTTAATTAATACTAATATAGACTTAAAGATTATGAAGAGTGATGAAATTATAGTTTCCTTATATTTAAAAGGCTGCAGTGTTTCAACAAGAAAAAGTCATACCAGAGCAATAATACTTGCCCATGGTTATGCAACAGCAAGCAGCATTGCAAATACTGTTAACAGATTCCTAAAAGAAAATATTTTCGATGCCTTTGATATGTCCTTTGACTTTAATATAAATGATATAATTCAGAGGGTTCTTCAATACATTAAAGAAAATGACATAGAGCGAGGCTTAGTGATTTTAGTAGACATGGGAACTTTATGGGATATATATACTCCTTTAAAGCAATTTTTAAAGGAACCAGTGGTTATAATTAATAATGTATCAACTCAATTAGCATTGCAAACTGGCTCCCTTCTCCTAGAGGATAGTCCATTAGAAGAAATGGTAAAGCTTCTTAAAAACTCTAATCTAATTGATTGTAAAATATTTTACCCAGAAGATAATAAACAAAAGGCTGTATTAACCTGCTGTGCTACAGGAATCGGTACAGCTATTAAATTAAGAGATATGGTAAGAGCTAGTATTCCTGAAGGATTAGATATAAATGTAATTTCTTATGATTATAAAAGCTTAAGGGTTAATGGTGTTAAGGATTCAATATTTAAGGAGTTAGATGTAATTGGAATAATAGGAACAATAGATCCGGGTATCCATGGGGTGGAATATTTAGCTCTAGAGCAGCTAATATCGGGGGAAGCTGTGAAAAAGCTATATAAAATATTACATCCAATTACTGATAATGGTCAAATTGGAGCCTTCAACGATAATCTTGTAAAACAGTTTACCTTGGAAAGATTAATAGAAAAACAAACAATATTGGATTCCAATAAAATCATAAGTCAGATTGAAGAATGTTTGGAGCAATATACATTCCTTACAGGAAGTCAACTTAGTAACAATAAAAAGCATGCAATATATTTTCATGTAGCATGTATGACAGAAAGGCTTATAAGAAAGATGCCTGTAGATATAATAGATGCTAATGACAGTGTCGTAAATAGCCTAACAAAAGAATTCAATATTATAAAAAAATCCTTTAGTGGCATTGAAAAGCATTACAGTGTCGAAATACCTACTTCTGAATTGTACTATATATATAATATTCTCTTTAGCTCGGATGTTTGAATTACATAATTAAAAATACTAATAAGCAATTGTAAAAGTTATGTCGACACAGTTTGGCATAACTTTTGCTTTTATATATGGTATAGAAAAAAGAAAGGAAGGGTTTTATATGTTAGTAACAATGAAGGAAATATTAGTTAAAGCAAAGGAAGAAGGATACGGAGTACCAGCACCAAATGCGGAGAATGAATTAAATGTCAGAGCATATATAGAGGCCGCTGAATCTTTAAATTCTCCTCTTATAATTGGTTCTGTATCTACAGCAAATCCCAATATGTATGACTATGGAAGAATAGTAACAGACTTAGCCAGACAAGCAAAGATTCCTGTGGCCTTTAATCTTGATCATAGCAGAACTTTTGAAGCTGCTATTATGGGGATTCGTTCTGGATTTACTTCAATTATGGTAGACCGTTCTGAATTACCCTACGAGGAAAACGTTTTACAGGTTAAGGAGTTAGTAAGAATTGCACATTCTGTGGGTGTTTCAGTTGAAGCAGAACTTGGTCATGTTGGACGAGGAGATAATTATGATGTGGATGGAGTTTCAAATTACACCTCTCCAAAGGATGCTGTGAGATTTGTAGAGGAGACTGGAATAGATGCATTAGCAGTTGCCATTGGTACGGCTCATGGAGTATATAGCGGAACACCTAAACTTCAATTTGAATTACTGCAAGAAATTAGAGATGCTGTAAGCGTACCCCTAGTGCTCCACGGTGGATCTGGAACTGGTGATGATAATATTTCCAAGGCTTGTAAGTTAGGAATTAACAAGGTAAATCTATCTACAGACATGAAGTATGCAGCTGTCAAAAATATGGGGAGAATTTATCCTATAGGTGCACCAGGGAGCGAAAAACCATTCTCTTTTTGGAAACTGCTTCAGGAAGGCTTTAGAAATGAACTGCTTCATTATATTAAAGTTACTGGCTCAGAAGGAAAGGCTTTATAGATTAATTAAATATGCTATATAGGAGGTGCGGCATATGATTGTTTTTTCAAGAATAGATGATAAATTGGTTCATGGACAGGTTGCTACCACATGGATAAGGGTAGCAGGTGCAAACAGGATTTATGTAGTAGATGATATCACTGCAAAAGATGAATTTATCACACGCCTTTTTAAAGGTATATCACCTCAGGGGACAAAGTTAGAAGTTTGGGATTTAGAAACTGGATGCAGTAAAGTAAAGTTAGTGGAGGAGCATAAGCAAATAAAGGGATTTATTTTATGTAAAAGTCCATTAGAATTCTTGGCCATGGCTAAAGCAGGAGTGAATTTTAAAGAATTATGTGTTGGAAATATGGCACCAAGAGATGATAGAAAGCAGCTACAGCCAGGTTTTAATTCCTTTGCCAATAGGGCAGAAAGAGAAGCCTATAGAGAGCTAGTAAAAATGGGTGTTAATGTATATCTAAATCTGATTCCAGATAAAGCCAAAATACCTATACTTGAGTGTTCAGGTATGAAGGAATAACCTAAAAAGGAGAAGTTAAATATGGATAAAAAAATGAAGACTATTGTTTTTACAAATCCATTACAAGTAGAAATAATGGAGATAGATAAGCCTAAAATAACTGCATCTGAGGTGTTAATCCAAACAAAGGCATTATCAATCTGCACTGTTGAGCAAAGAACTTTCAAGGATTCTAACAGATACCCTATGGTTGGAGGACATGAGGTTTGCGGAGTTGTGGTAGAAGTGGGGGAAGATGTAAGGGGATATAAAATTGGAGATAAGGTGGTATCCACTTTCCAATACTGCGGTTATTGTGAAAACTGTAAAAGTGGCAGAGGAACAAAGTGCCTTAACTCTAGAACTCAAAAGAAAAGAATCATAAATAATGATTTAAATATTGGTAATGCAGGTATGGCAGAATTTGCTGCAGTCCCAGCTACCCAAATTTGTAAGGTTGGAGAATCTGTACCTTATGAAATAGCGGCTATGACAGAGCCTTTAGGATGTTGTATTCATAGTGTGGAAAAAACCAAGGCCAAGTATGGGGATACTGCTGTTGTAATAGGTGCTGGTATAATGGGACTTTTACATATTAAATTATTGCGGATGAAAGGTACAAGAGTCATTGTAAGTGAAATGGATGAAAAGAGAAGAGAAAAAGCAATTAAAGCTGGAGCTAATATTGCTTTCAGTCCTGAGAAAATCGATGCTGTAGATTATGTAAAGACTCATACAAATGGTATAGGAGCAGATATAGTTATTAATACAACCTCAATCTACAAAGTTGGTGAACAAGCACTCCAAATGTTGGCACCTTACGGAAGACTAATAGCATATGCCTCTTTGCATCCAGCAGTACCGCTACCTATTGACTTCGGAGAAGTGCATTCAAAGGAAATTGAAATAATTGGTACTGTAAGTCCTTCAGCTAATGATTTTGTAATGGCATCAAGGCTTATGAAGTATGAATTAATAGATATGACAGATGTAATGGACTATGTTTTCCCCTTTGAACAGGCACAGGAGGCTTTTGAGCAATCAATAATTCCAGGAACTTATAGATGTATAATTTCTTTTGAATAGGCAGTGCAGCATAGAAATAATATAGTTTAGGGAATTGAAAATTATTAATTGCTTAGGTAGAACTTTTGTTTATAAATATTATTTTTAATAATACAAGGAGGGAGTTAAAGTGGAGAGTGATTCAAATAAAGTAAAAAAGGTGCCTAGAAGCGCTGTTAGAAAAGCTTATTGGTATAATATGTTTTTTAGAGCTGGATCTGGGTTTACTTATAGTATGGGTGTAAGAGCAGCAGCTACCATGGGGATAATATTATCACGTTTGTATGATTCAAAGGAAAAAGTTGGTAAGGAACTAGAAAAGTATTACGCATATTTTAACACCAATGTTCCTTTTGCTGGTATGGTTATGGGAATTATGATTAACATGGAGGAGCAGAGGGCAACTAATGAAGAGAGAGTTCCTGCGGAGACAATAACTGCGATGCAAACCAGCCTTATGGGACCTGTGGGAAATATAGGAGACATAATACAACAAGCTATAATTGCTCCACTTGTACTATCTATAGGTATTTCTTTATGCGGGTCGCCAGATAACCCAAGTATTATAGGACCTATATTTTCTATGATAGCTACAGCTATTAGTACAGTGGGTATAAGTTATTTCTTATGGATGAAAACCTATGACGTGGGAAATAATTTGCTTGGCAAAATACTTGATGAAGGCCTTGCAGATAAATTACTGAAGGCCGCTACAATATTAGGATGTATAACTATGGGTGCATTAATATCTACTTACGTTAAAGTTACCACATCAATAGCTTGGATTAGTGAAACCTCTTCATTTGTACTGCAAACTGATCTCTTTGACAAACTAATGCCTAATTTATTATCACTTATTACTGTGTACATATTTTTAAAGATATTACAAAAGGGAGTTAAACCAAGCAAAGTAATCTGGATAACAATGCTGATAGTAATTGTTTTGGCTGTTATTGGTGTTTTAGGCCCTGTACCAAAAATAAATTAGGAGGTGATTTGAAATGACAATTTCAACTTTTCAAGCATTTATATTGGCTTTTCTTGTATGGTTTTCAAAGGCTTCTTTTACTCCAAACTTAACCTATGATTGGTTCAAGCCATTACCTGCGAGTTTATTTGTAGGTATTGTAATGGGTGATATGAGAACAGCTCTTGCAACAGGCATAGCTATACAATTAGTATATATGGGAAATATGGTTATTGGGTCTGTAACCCCTGCAGATACGGCTATAGCTTCCATAGTAGGAGCGTCCTTAGGTGTATGTCTTAATCCCACATTAGGATTAGAGGGAGCAGTGGCAGCTGGTCTATCTTTAGCAGTTGCCGTTGCAACTCCAGCAACTGCCTTTAATACTATAAATATGACTATTGGAACTTATACCAATGAAAAATCGAAAGCATATGCCTTGAAGGGTAACTTAAGAATGCAGAGAATCTGGCATTGGGTGCCTTCTCAAATAATCTTGTTTATTTTATACTTCCCCATTACATTTATAGTGCTAAAAACTATGGGAAATCCAGGATTTTTAGATAAACTAACAAGTGTTTTAACACCAGTATCCCAATATCTAAAAGTAGTTGGAAATGTATTGCCTGCAGTAGGTATTGCATTGGCTCTTAGAACTATTACTACAAACAAAACATTACCTTATGTATTTTTAGGATTTTTCTTAAATGCATATTTAGGTGTACCGATACTAGGAATAGCAGTAGTAGGCATTTGTATAGCCTATCTTGTAGCTTTTGCTGCTGAAAGGGGAAATGAAGAGCCTGAGTTTAAAGAAATATAGATTTTATAAAGTTTATATTTAAAAATTTGATATTTGAATTAAGTTTTTTGAAAAGCTATAAATTTTAGAGGAGGATGACTCTATAACTCCTCCTCTAAAATGTAAAATATTAAATTTAGAACGGCATATAGTGGATAGATAACAGGATACAAGAGTGGAAAAGGAGAAGTAACTATGACAGAGAAGTATATAGAAAAAGAGGGTATTAATGCTGTTGATAGTGCAAAAGTGCTTGTATTAAGCCATGGACTTATGTGCACAGCAATGCTTGAAACTGCTAGATTAATAGGCTTAGATGGAGAAAGGATTATTTCATTTCCCATGGAGGATATGGTTAATATTGAAGTTTATGAAAGGGAAATAAGAGAAATTTTGAGCACTTTTTCTGAGGGATCACTTGTATTAGTAGATCTTTTTGGTGGTACACCCTTTAATACTATAGCAAGAATTCTAGTAGACTATCCTGTATATGGGATAACAGGAGTTAATCTACCTATGCTCCTAGAGGCATGGTCTTCATATAATTTTTTGTCTGGAGAGGAATTGCAAAAGTCTGTGCTAGAGGCAGGAATTAGAGGCATTAAGGATATAAATTCATTTTTGAGGGAGGTATAATTAAAACTCAAATAGGGAGTTGAGAATATGTACTCTAGAGAAACTGTTTTTGTGAATGTTTATGGGTTGCATACAAGACCAGCAACTAAGTTTTTTCTAGTGGCACGAGGATTTAATTCTGAAATAAAGATTAAAAACTTAGATATTAAAGGTGATGAAAAAAATGCAAAATCACTTATTGAAATACTATCCCTATGTGCATACAAAGGTACTAAAGTAAATATTATTGCAGAAGGCCCTGATGAAGAGGAAGCTGTGGATTCATTAATTCATTTAATTAATGAAGGACTTGAATAACATATAAATATTTTAGGAAAGGAAGTCAAAGCTTTGGGGATATTTAGCAAGATAATTGAAAGTAAAGAACTAACCGCTTTTGTTTTTGTTATATTGCTTTTAGTTACAGAGGTATTAAGGTATAAAAAAAGGATGTATTACAATAAGGATACTACAAATCCAAAGATGAAAAGTCATATATTAAATGTGAATTATAATCTTAATAAAAAGAAAAATATTGATATTGATAAAATAAATAAGTATATATTTATTTCTTCTATAAGTGCAATAATTGCAGGAGGTTTTATAATGGCATTTACTAATATAGCTACAGGTCTTTTAATCTATATAATAGCAGCTGCTTCTTTTTCTTATATGGTTACGAGAAAAATTGGATTAATGTATCGATGATAGGATTAAATACATTAGGGTAAGGTGTTAATTATCTATATAATATATATAAAAAATAGGTGTGAGTATAATAATAGTATACTTACACCTATTTTGTTAGCTTGATAAATGTTTTGTAGCATAAGATAAATGAAATCTTTTTATTTATATTTCTTTATTTCATCGTTTATGGAAAGCATTTTTTCATCTAAGAAATTTGCCAATTCTGCACAATCCTTCAGCTGTTCTGTTAAGTAGGAAGGAACGGTTTTATCAAATTTGTAGTATATCTTATGCTCTAGGCTTGCCCAAAAGTCCATGGCTATAGTTCTAAGCTGCACCTCTAATTTAAGGTATTCTATACGGTCTGATAAGTATATTGGGACCTCCAGTAGGAGATGGAGGCTTCTATAACCATTTGATTTAGGCTCTTTAATATAATCTTTAATTTGTATCACTCTAATATCCTTAATATTGCATATTAGCTTTGAAAGATTATAAATGTCTGATGTAAAGGATGTTATTATTCTTATTCCAGCCACATCGTAAATGTGATCCCGGGCATTTTCTAGGGATATCTCATAACCTTTTCTAATAAGCTTATCCATAATGCTCTCTGGAGTTTTTATTCTTGATTTTATGTGTTCTATGGGGTTATATGAATGTATAAGCTGGAACTCTTCGTTTAGAATAGTGATTTTTGTATTCATTTCATCTAAGGCAAATTTATGAAAAAGAAGGAAGTCATCCCATACATCAAGATTTTCCCTGGTAAGTATATCTTTAATCATGTACTCACTCCTAAGATGTATTCTTATAATTTTATCCGGTAAAATAAATCAGTAAAAAGATGATTAATTTTGTAAAGGTTAACATAACCTTACTATAATTATATCAATAATTAAGAGAAAAGGGTACAGAAAAAATAAAGGACTTAAGCATTAAGTGTCCTTTAAATAGATTAGAGAATTATTGAGGAATATAGGTAAATATGGCTCTCAAGGAGCACATTATTTAACCTTTTGGGTGGATTTAGCCATGGCGGTGAGGATGTTTCGTGGGAGAAGGCGTCCTCCTCTTACCATTATTTTGTTAAGAGCTCCAGGAACTATAACCCCTTTGCCTTTTAGCATTCCTTTATAGCCGCATAGGGCTACCTGGGAGGCCTCCATTGTACCAAAGGTTACGAAGTCGGATTTTTTCATCTGTGCCTTATTCTGAAAGGGGGTCTTAGTTGGTCCTGGGCAGAGGACACTTACTGTAACACCGCTTCCTTTAGTCTCTGATGCAAGGGCTTCACTTAAAGAAAGTACATAAGCCTTGCTTGCATAATATACCGACATATAAGGTCCAGCCATAAAAGCAGCGGTGGAAGCTACATTTAATATCCTGCCCTTTTTTCTTTTTATCATATCAGGAAGAAAGAGCTTAAGAATATGAGTTAAAGCTCTGCAGTTAACATCTAACATAGCAAGGTCCTTTTGGGAATCTATTTCACAGAAAGGCCCAAAGGAACCAAAGCCTGCATTGTTTATTAGATTATCAATTTCTATATTTAGATTTGCAATCTCATTATAAATATACAAGGGGGCATCAATACACTGTAGGTCAGATACTATTACATGAGCCTTTATTGAATATTTGTCCTCTAAATCATTTTTTAGCTGGTAAAGCTCTTTTTCCTTTCTTGCTATCAGAACTAAATTACAGCCATCCTTAGCTAAAAGATGACAAAGCTCTAACCCTATGCCGCTGGAAGCTCCTGTTACTAAGCTATATCCCATATTGTAACCTCCTATATTTTCTATAAACATTATTCATAAGTATATTAAACTAAATTATAACAGCTATAGCAATTGTAAAGTATAAACATGGGCAATTTCATAGAAAAGAAAGAATAGCAAAAAAAACACTTTACCTTATAAAGAGTAAAGCGATGATATATCTATAATTATTTTAATCCTCTATGAGATCTTATGTGCCACTTAAGTAAATTAAACCATTTATCTCTATCAGTTACAGTAAATCTATATACCTCTTTATCAGAGGTAGTGATCTTTATGGCATTTGGAAGAGGTATTGGCTTTGCAATATTAAAGGTATAGGTCTTCTCATAGGAAACTATATCTCTTAGATTTATATTAAGATTATCCCTTTCGAAATCTAAACCAGGACCTGCAAAAATTAATCTTCTATCAGTAAGAATGAGTTTTCCAGGCTGTTTGCTTATGAGCTTAGAATTAAAGCATTTACCTTCCTTTATTATGTCTTCACCCTCTAATAAAATTACATTCACTAGGATACACCCTTTCGTAAGATTTTCTTATATGTCAATTAATTATAAAACTATTTACCCCACGATAATATAATATCATTATTTAGTGAAAAATTTCCTTACAAATTTGTAAAAGTTATATAAAGTATTATTATGGCTAATTTATTAATATTAGGTTTTAACTAAATAGTTCTTCTTTTCTTATGAAAAATTGGTTTAATGAATGTATTTTAAAAACTCCTATGGTAAAATCAAAGGGAGGTGATTATAATGAAAATTTCTATTAATAATAGTCATAAAAGTGTGATTGTTGCCCTGCTGATTGTTTTACTAGCTTCTGTATTCAGTGGGTGTTCAAAGGGAGTCAAGCCCTCTGAAGTATTAGAGCAATATAAGGTGAAATGGCAGCAGAAGGATTATCAAGGTATGTATTCAATGCTTTCCGCTGAGAGTAAGGGGAAAATCTCTCAGGAGGATTTTATAAATAGATACACTAATATATACAATGGAATCGAGGCTGAAAATATAAATATAAGCTATTCAGGTTTAGAGGAAGCAGACAAAAGCAAGGATTCTAACGTATCTGTACCCTTTTCTATGACTATGGATACTCTTGCAGGAAATATTGAGGTTAATGATTATACTGCAATGCTTCTTAAAGAAGAGGTGGATGGTGAGAAAACCTGGGCTATTGACTGGAATGAAGGGCTTATATTCCCTAAAATGGAATCTGGGGACAAGGTTGGAGCTCAAAGTTATAGCGGTAAAAGAGGAGGGCTTTATGATAGAAATGGAGGTCCCTTAGCTGTTACCGATACAATAATCTCCTTAGGAGTTCATTATGGAAATTTTACTAAAAATAAAGCTGCAAACATGGAAGCTCTTGCAAAGGTTTTAGACATAAGTACAGAGACAATTGAAAAGAAGCTTCAGGGTTACAGTGATCCTGAGATGTTTGTTCCGATAGTTAAGGTACTTCCAAGCTCAACAGATCTTTTAGCTAGGGCTATGGCTATTGAAGGAGTTATTCATCAGAAGATTACTGGAAGAGTCTATCCTGGTGGAGAGGCCTTTGGTTCCTTAATTGGAAATTTAGGAGCCATTACTGCAGAAGAGCTTGAAAAACTAGCTGGGGAAGGCTATAGCTCCACTGATTATATAGGTAAAAGAGGTCTTGAACAGGTCTATGATAAAAGGCTTAAAGGAGAAAACGGAGGAATAATTTATATCTCAAAACAAAAGGATGGAAAGGAAACTGAGAAGATTGTTATAGCTGAAAAGAAGGCAATAGATGGAGAAGACATAACTCTTTCTATTGATTCAGAGCTACAAAAGTCAATCTATGCTCAGATAAAGAATGATTTTGGTTCTGCTTCTGCAGTTCATCCTAAAACCGGAGAGGTATTGGCACTAGTAAGTGCCCCTTCCTTTGATTCTAACTATTTCTCTACTTACGTACCAGCTTCTGTAGCGAAGCAGTGGGAGGATAATAATAATGCCGCTTTTACCAATAGATTTAAGCTTTCCTATGCGCCAGGCTCAGTTTTTAAATTGCTAACTGGTGCCATAGGGCTTGATACAGGCAAGATTAAACCATCAGACACCATTAATGTGTCAGGGCTCCAGTGGCAGAAGGACAGCTCCTGGGGTAGCTATAAAGTAACAAGGGTAAAGGATGCGGGAGGCCCAGTGGATTTAAAGAAAGCTTTCATGTACTCTGATAATATTTATTTTGCCCAGGCTGCTCTAAATATAGGTGGAGCTACCCTTGCTGAAGAGCTTACAAAGCGCTTTGGTTTGGGAGAGGAATTTCCTTTTGTTTATCCAATGGGTAAATCTCAGGTTTCCAATAGTGGAACCATTGACAGGGATATTCTTTTAGCTGATAGCGGATATGGTCAGGGTGAGGTGCTTATGACTCCTCTTCATGTAGCTTTAGCTTTCAGTGCTGTGGCTAATGATGGAAATATAATGACACCAGTATTAGAGGGACAAAATTTTTCTATATGGAAGGAAGGCTCTATTTCTAAAGATACCATAAGTATCCTAAAGGAAGATCTCACTGCAGTTGTGGACAGTCCATCCGGTACAGGGAATGATGCTAAGATTCCAGGAGTAAGCCTTGCAGGAAAAACTGGTACTGCAGAGCTTAAAAAGGATGCTTCAGATACTCAGGCAGATGAATATGGATGGTTTGCAGTAATGAATAATGATGATCCTAAGATTGTTCTTACCATGATGGTTGAGAGGGTTAAAAATAGAGGCGGAAGCCATTATGTAACTCCAAAAGCTAAGGCTGTAATGGAAGCTTACTTGAAAAGATAAGATATTTCTTTTATGGCAATTAATAATTTAAGGATATTATCATAAAAGGATAATCATAAAAGTATAGTCAAAAAAATAAGGGTGACTGATGCAAAGTGATATACACCTCTATATAGGGGAAGCATATCAAAGCGATCAGTCGCCTTTTTTGGGCTTTTTTATGGGTTAATAGATGAAATTAGCTATGGTAATTAGCTTCCGCTTTTCTCAGTATTTATAATTTCAATAGGTTTAATAGCAGGTCCCTCAATAACCTCGCCTTTAAAAGTAAATCTGGAGCCGTGGCAAGGGCAATCCCAAGTTTTTTCTCCGCTGTTCCACTGAAGCTCACAGCCTAAGTGTGTACAGGTAGTATCAACCATATATATTTTTTCATTCTCATCTTTATATGCACCAGTACGTTTACCCTTATAGGAGATAACTCTTCCTTCTCCTGGCTGTAAGTCTTGATAATTATCCTTGAGGCTTTCAAGTTTTCCTTTTACTAGCTCCATAGCTACATTGGAATTCTGACTTAGAGCATTTTTCAAAGAAGGATCTGCCTTGAATCTTTCTGGTGTATAAACCTCTTCGTAGGGATTCTTCACACCTAGAACTAAGTCCCTTAAAATATGAGCTGCTGCAGTTCCGTTAGTCATGCCCCATTTTTTGAAGCCTGTAGCTACGAAAATATTCGGGGTAGAGGAGGTGAGAGGGCCGATATAGGGAAGTTTATCCAGAGTGATTAAATCCTGAGCGGACCAGCGAAAAAGAATTTCCTTTATTCCAAAGGTGGACTCAGCAAAATCTTTAAGCTTAAGATAGTTACCAAGAGTGAAGCCTCCTTGACCGGTTTTGTGATTTTCTCCTCCTACTAAAAGTATATCCTCATCCTTATACTTAGCACTCCTTAAGGAGCGGGTAGGACTTTCTACATTTATGTACATTCCACCAGGGAAAGGAGTTTCAGGTTTTATCGCTAATATATAGGATCTATCGGCATACATTCTTGCAAAATACATACCCCTCTTCTCATAGAAGGGAAAATGAGTGGCTATTATTACTTTTTTTGCAGTTATTTTGATTCCATTTTCAGTAATAATTTTTGTAATTTCGTCCATTTCTACATCCGCAGCACGGGTATCTTCATAAATCTCCACTCCCTTTTTTACTGAGATATCCAGAAGATAGCTTAGATATTTTATGGGATTGAATTGTCCCTGATGACTAAGGCTTATGGCTCCCTTGATTTTTATTGGTATGGGAAGCTCCTTGTGGTAGGAGGCATCAACTATAGATAATTTCTCATAAGCTTCAAACTCCTTTAGAAGCTTTTCCTCTCCTTCCGGAGTAGAAGCATATAAATATGCTTTTTCTTCCTGGAATTCACAATTAATCTTGTGCTCCGCTGCTGTTTTTTTGATAAATTCAAGGGCTGCTTTGTTTGAATCATAATATAATCGAGTTTTCTCTATTCCAAAATGATTAATGAGTTCATGATATATAAGACTATGCTGGCAGGTTATCTTAGCAGAGGTATTTCCTGTGGTACCCTGAAGAAGTTTGTTCCCTTCAATTAATGTAACCTTTTGTCCAGATTGTGATAAAAGATAAGCAGAGGTTATACCTGTTAGACCTCCCCCTACTATTAAAATATCTGTATCAATATCTTTTTCCAGGGAAGAAAAGCTTGGCAGTGGACAGGAATTAAGCCAGAGAGATGTACTATGTTTTGGAAGTTCCTTTGATGAAAAAGATTGATTTTGCATAAATATACCTCCTATTATTTTAAAACTATATTATGTACAAAGAGTTTAAATTTTATGTATAGAGCTTAGAACTTACGGGATATCTGTTTCAATAAAAGAAATATTACTCCTGTAGATTATTTTTAATTTAAGAAGTAAAAATAGAGTGTTGTTATCATTTAAATTGATAAATACTTTAATTCTTATTAATTTAATATAATAAAGAATATTTTAAATAGTAACATACTTCCATTGACTGCTACGAGTTAAAGTGATAAAATATAAAAAATTCTTAACATTTGATGATATGAATTTAATAAAAATATGAACAGGATTAAGCCTATATATTAGGTGCTTTATGAATATTTAATTGGACAAGCCTAATATATTGCATATATTAACAGTTCCTATTCATAACAATCTATCTAAATATTATTAGACAAGGAGAAAACAGATATGAAAAAATTTTCAAAACTTTTGGCTGTCATCCTTTCTGCATCAACGATAATTTCTATGACTGCCTGTAACAGCAATGATTCAAATGGTGATGCAGCAAAGGCTAAATATAATATTGGTATAGTTCAATATATGGAGCATTCTGCTTTAGACCTTGCTACGGAAGGATTCCAAAAGGCTCTTAAAGAAAAGCTAGGTGATGATGTTTCCTTTGATTTGCAAAATGCTCAGGGAGAGCAGACAAATAACGGTACCATTGTGACAAAGTTTGTGAATGATAATGTGGATCTCATAATGGCAAATGCAACACCATCGGTTTTAGCTGCACGTGAAGCTACAGACACAATTCCAATTGTAGGTACTTCAGTTACTGACTATGTTGAATCAGGTATAGTGAAATCAGATTCAGCACCAGGAGGAAATGTTACTGGTGCTTCTGACCTAAATCCAGTAGAGGTTCAGGTTAAATTAATGAAAGAGCTCTGCCCGGATGTAAAGACTGTTGGAATAGTTATTAGTTCAGCAGAGGAAAATTCAAGAATTCAGGCAGAAGAGGCTAAGGTTGCTTTTGAGGCTGCAGGCTATACTGTTAAGGTTTATACCGCTGCTGATTCTAATGAGCTACAGCCAGTATTTACTAAAGCTTCTCAGGAAGTGGATGGCTTCTATGAGCCAACAGATAATCTTGTTGCAAATAATATGGAAATTGTTAAGAATGTTACTGTGCCTGCAGGTAAACCAGTTATAACTGGGGAAAAATCTATGTGTGAAGTAGGTGGGTTAGCTACTTATTCTATAGATTACTATAAGTTAGGTTATGCTGCTGGTGAACAAGCTTATGAAATCTTAGTAAATGGTAAGGATCCTGCATCTATGGAAATTGTTCATATGAAGACAGATGAACTGGAGCTCTATATCAATGAGGATATTCTTAAGGAGCTCGGACTAACAGTGCCTGAAAGCCTTAAGAGTAAATAAATTGGTACTTTAAAATCATAGTAGCGGTGAGGCAAGCCCACATCGCTACTTTATATTTTATATATTACAAATAATAATTAACGTTTAGGAGGAGTAAAATTGGACTTAGTAGCTCTTGTATCTGCACTGCCTGGCTCCATTGCACAAGGACTTATTTGGGGTATTATGGCTCTGGGGGTATATCTCACTTACAAAGTTTTAGATTTAGCAGATTTAACAGTAGACGGAAGCATTGCTACCGGTGGAGCAGTAGCAGCGGTGTGTATTCTTAACGGTATGGACCCCATGCTTTCTTTAGTTTTTGCTTTTATTGTTGGAATGGTGGCAGGCCTTGCTACAGGAGTTTTGCATACACTGATGGGAATTCCAGCTATCCTTGCTGGTATTCTAACCCAATTAGCACTGTATTCCATTAATATGAGAATAATGGGTAAATCTAATGTTTCCATCAGTGTTGATAAATATGACTTAGTTGTTAGCCTTAGACATATTAATAAGTCAATAGTGATAGCACTTATTTTTGTTGCTGTGATAATAGCTTTGCTTTATTGGTTTTTTGGAACAGAGCTTGGAAGCTCTATTCGCGCTACAGGCTGTAACGAGAATATGGCTCGAGCTCAAGGAATAAACACTAACTTTAATAAGGTTCTAGGTCTTATGCTCTCTAATGGTCTTGTTGGTATAGCAGGTGGACTATATGCGCAGTATCAGGGGAATGCAGATGTGAATATGGGCCGTGGTGCCATAGTTATTGGATTAGCGGCAGTTATCATAGGTATAGTATTAGGAGAAGCAATAATAGGAAAATATTTTAATTTTGCTGCCCGTCTGTGCGTTATTGTTTTAGGTGCTATAATTTACTACATTGTTATTGCAATAGTTCTCCAGTTAGGGCTATCCACAACAGATTTAAAACTTTTCTCTGCCTTGATTGTGGCACTCTTTCTGGCTTTACCTTATTTGAAAGGGCGGTACTTTAGTACGAGAGCAAGAAAAGGAGGCAATAAAAATGCTTGATATTAAAAACATTTATAAAACTTTCAACGGTGGTACAGTAAATGAAAAGATTGCCTTAAATGGGGTAAGCCTAACCTTAAAGGAAGGAGAGTTTGTAACTGTCATAGGGGGGAACGGGGCTGGAAAGTCCACGGCACTCAATGCTGTAGCAGGTGTTTTTCCTGTGGATTCAGGCTCTATTTATATTGATGGTATAGATGTAACAAGGTTATCGGAGCATAAAAGAGCAAAATATCTTGGCCGCGTCTTTCAGGACCCTATGAATGGAACTGCTGCCAATATGAATATTGAAGAAAATCTTGCACTGGCAGCAAGAAGGGGTAAAATCCGAAGCTTAAGATGGGGTATTACTTCAGCAGAACGGAAGGAGTATAAGGAATTATTAAAAACCCTTGATTTAGGGCTTGAGAACCGTCTTACCTCTAAGGTGGGACTTTTATCAGGAGGACAGCGTCAGGCCTTAACCTTGCTTATGGCAACCTTAAAAAAGCCAAAGCTTCTCCTATTAGATGAGCATACTGCTGCCCTTGATCCTAAGACAGCAGAAAAGGTGCTGGAAATTTCAGATAGGATTATTTCAGAAAATACCCTTACTGCCATGATGGTTACACATAATATGAAGGATGCAATTGCTCATGGCAATAGACTTATTATGTTTTATGATGGGAAGATCATCTTAGATATTGCCAATGAGGATAAAAAGAAGCTTACTGTAGAGGATTTGCTTTATGAGTTTGAAAAAGCTAGTGGTGAAGAATTCTCCAGTGATAGAGCTCTTTTGGTGTGATTTTTTTAAAGCTGTCGTAGATAATTAATCTATGGCAGCTTTTTTAGCTGCTTAAAAATTTCTATGTCCTTAAAAATAATTATGTTAAAATATTTTAGTAAAGCTTAAAGTAGCTAGTTAAAGCAGTAAAGACAACATAGCTGCTGCTTTATAAAATATAATTATATGGGGTGATTAAAATTTCAATAAGCAGCTTTTTGAAGCTTGTGGAGATTCAGACTAAGGTGGCCAGTGTAGTTCCTTTTTTCTTAGGGAGTCTTTATGCCATCTATAGATTTGAAAGCTTTAGCTTTAAAAATTTCATGTTAATGTTTATTTCTCTTATCTGCATAGATATGGCAACTACAGGAATCAACAACTACATAGACTATAAAAAGGCAATAATAACAGAAGGCTTTAACTATGAAAGCCATAATGCAATAGTTAGAGATAAGCTAAAGGAAGTAAATGTGGTAGTGACAATATTATCTTTAATTGCTATTGCCGCAGTCTTTGGTGTTCTATTATTTTTAAATACCGATTATGTGGTGCTTTTATTGGGAATGTTATCCTTTGCCATAGGTGTACTTTATTCTTTCGGTCCTGTTCCTATTTCTAGGACACCTTTAGGGGAAATATTTTCAGGCTTTACCATGGGATTTATAATATTATTTTTATCAGTGTATATTCATGTATTTACTGGAGATCTTGTTGGATTGCATTTTGCAGAAGGAATCTTTGCTATAAGTCTGAATGTTAAGGAGATATTATTTATATTCTTGATTTCCATAACTACCATAAGCGGTATAGCAAATATAATGCTTGCAAATAATCTTTGTGATATAGAGGATGACAGAGAAAACAGAAGATACACCTTGCCTATTTATATTGGAAGAGAAAATGGACTTAAGCTCTTTAAATGGTTGTACTACATTTCATATATTGATATTGTTATACTGATTTTATTAGGGGTGGAGCCTATCACTGCGGCTCTTGTGCTTCTAACCTTTATTCCTCTTAGAAATAATATAAGAGTATTTTATAATGAACAAAGCAAGGAGAAGACCTTTATCCTTGCTGTAAAGAACTTCCTTCTACTAAATGGTTCTCATATAGTTGCCTTAGCTGTAGGAATATCTATAAGGGCAATATTTTAAAAAAGAGCAGCTTTTATAGCTGCTCTTATTTTTTGTGAATTTATTGCAAAAGCTTATAAAGTTGTGTGTAATAATTTCCACATAGTGATAAAATATCCTTATAAGACATAGATAGGAGGTAATAATTTTGTATGATGTAGCAATTATAGGCGCTGGTGTTGTAGGAAGTGCTATTGCCAGAGAGCTTTCAAGATACAAGCTAAAAATCTGCCTTTTAGAGAAGGAGGATGATGTTACAACTGGAGCATCTAAAGCAAATAGCGGTATTGTTCATGGAGGCTACTCAGCAAAGTATGGCACTTTAAAGGGAAAGCTTTGCGTTAAAGGTAATTCAATGTTTCAAAAGCTCAATGAGGAACTAAACTTTGGCTATAGAAACACAGGAGCACTGGTTATTGGTTTTACAGAAAAGGATCGAGAAACCATACAGGGCCTCTATGACAATGGTAAGAAGATTGGCTGTGAGGAGGATTTAGAAATTCTAGAGCATGACAGAATAAAGGAGCTGGAACCACATTTAAATGATGAGGTTAAGGTCGCTCTTTACTCTAAAAGCGTTGGAGTTGCATCCCCCTATGAGATGACCATTGCTCTTGCAGAAAATGCAATAGAAAATGGAGTTCAGTTAAAGCTTAACAGTGCAGTGACAGCTATAGAGAAAAAGGAAGATTATTTTATCATCACTACAGAAGGAGAAGCCATAGAAAGCAGGTATGTAATAAATGCCGCAGGTTTATACAGCGATCTTATAGCTAATATGGTTGGCCTTAATGATTTTAAGATAATTCCAAGAAGAGGACAATATGTACTTTTTGGACAGGATCAGAGCTATCTTGTAAATACAGTAATCTTTCAGGTTCCCACAGAGAAGGGTAAGGGCATACTTGTGACCACCACTTATCATGGAAACTTTATGCTAGGGCCAAATGCAGAAGATATGGGTCCAAGGGATGATGTAGGAACAACTGTGGAAAGCTTAGAAGAGGTTGTGGAAACCGCAAGGCTTTCAATTAAGGATTTCGATATAAAAAGAGCCTTAACCACCTATTCAGGCATAAGAGCAACCAGCGACACCAACGATTTTATCATTGAAGAAAGCAAGGTAAAGGGCTTTATTAATGTGGCAGGAATTGATTCCCCAGGGCTAACATCCTCACCAGCCATAGCAGAAATGGTTGCAGGGATATTAGAAGCAGCTGGAGCAGAGCTCATTAAGAAGGAAGACTTCCAGCCTTATAGAAAGGGTATAATAATAAAGAAGGATGAAAGCTTTGATGGTGAGATAGATCATAAGGATCCAAAGAAGAATATCATCTGCCGCTGCGAGAGAGTCACTGAAGCAGAGATAGTGGATGCTATCCATAGAGGCATACCTGTAACCAGCATAGATGCAGTTAAGAGGCGCACTAGAGCGGGTATGGGAACCTGTCAGGGAAACTTCTGCAGAAACAGAGTAAAAGCAATAATTGCTCGGGAAACAGGCCTTCCAATAGAAGAAATAACCCAAAGAGGCAAAAGCGAGGCTTCAGCCCCTATAAGAGTCAACATCAAAGAAATCCGTCGCTTTAAATAGTAGTTGACTAAATAGTAGGTGCCAGGCACCGGAGAAAAGAGATTTTGAAGATATCACAAGAAAAATAAAGATATATAGGGATTTTCAATAATTATAATACTGAGATAAGAATTATGAGAAGTGGATAAGTGGAGATTTGGAGAATCTTATACTGCTTTTCTTTTATTTTGCCTTTTTTTCTTTGGTGACTCTCTGGTGACAGGCACCAGAGAAAGGAGATTTTAAAGCATTACCTAGTAAATTAAAGCTTCATGAAGATAAGTATAGAAAAGTTCAGTAGTTTTATTAAAAATGGCAAGATTTACTATTGAAATATTAATTATTTCAGTGTACAATAAGAAAGTAGTTTTTAAGGCCCCTTGGTCAAGCGGTCAAGACGCCACCCTCTCACGGTGGAATCAGGAGTTCGATTCTCCTAGGGGTCACCATATAACCTTTAAACCTAGTTAGATAGCTGGTTTGAAGGTTTTTTATTTTGCTTAAAAATAAGGTTAATATTATGTTTTACACCATTTTTACACCATCAAATTATATTAAGTATATCTACTGCTTTTTTCTTCTGTTTCTTTAAGCAGTGAGTATAGATATTTGCTGTTATCTCTATACTGCTATGGCCTAATAACTCAGAAACTGTTTTTAATGGTATATCCATTTCAAACTGCTTCGTTGCATAAGTGTGTCTAAGTGAATGAAATTTCTTATAGTCTACTCCTGCCCTATTTAGTAAGCTTTCCCAACTATCATGAATATTTGAATTAACTAAAAGTTCTCCAGTATTGCTAAGAAATATAAAATCTTCATACTTATCAGAGAAGATCTTTCCTGCTTTAAGCTTTTCCTGTTTTTGAATTAATAAAGCTTTCTTAATAATTGCTATCAATGATTTAGGCAAAGGAATATCCCTAGTAGACCCTTTTGTTTTTGTAGCTAAAACCAGTGTCTTACGCTTTTTATTGCCTTTAGAATCAAATACATAATTTGTAGCTACCGACCTTCTTATATGTATCTCTTCATTTTCATAGTCAATATCTGTAGCTTTTAACCCTAGAACCTCACCTTTTCTCATACCAGTAGCTAGGCTGACAAGAGCGATATATTTTATTTTTGTTTCTTCCTTAAGTCCCATGATAAGTTTTAGGTCACTGTCTTCAAAGACAGGAACAATCTGAGCCTCTTGATCATCAGTATATTCAACAACGTCTTCAGGTATGGATACCTTGCTGCCAGAGCAGGGGTTTTTGAGAATCATGTTATTATCTACCGCATAGTTGAAAAACATCTTTAAAAGTTTATTTACGTAGGCTATCGTGTTAGAAGATATACCATTTTCATATAGAGAGTTATAATATTTTTGGATGTTTATTGGTAGTATCTTGCTAAGATTAAAGTAATCGATATCAGAGTCTTCAACATAGAGTCTGTATAAACCTTCATATCTCTGAAAGGTAGCCGGCTTTATCTTTTTTACCCTTACGACTTGGAAAAGCCACTCTTTCATTGTTCTACCAAGATATAAACCTTTGGTATCTATTATTCCAGCTTCAATACTCTTTTTATATGCATCCCTTTTAGATTCTGCATCCTTTTTGCTTGATCCAAGAAACTGTTTCCTAATTCTTTTCCCATTAGAATCAATTCCTAAATCTGCTGTAATACGGTAATACTTCTTTCCGTTCATTTCTACATTTGTCTTAACTGCCAATTATTTTACCTCCTTACTTCTATTTGTCATATAGCTGTTTAAATGGTTCATGAGGAATTTCTAAATAAGCAGCTATTTGCTCAGTTGTCATTTCTAACAGTTGAATTTCATCAAAGGCAATATTGCTTAATCTTAATGCGAAATAGTTCGCTTGTTTTTCCAATTTACCTGTGTTACAGAAAGTATATGATGCCTGCAATAAATCCGGATGGCATAGAGCGTGACCAAGCTCATGCTTTAAAATAAAATCTTCTATAACGGGATGAAGATCATTCCTAATAAAAATTGTTTCAATGCCATTGACACATCTATCATAAATAGCATCTTTTTTTCTAAGTAATATATTTTCCTTATCAAGTTTTACAATTGCAATGAATAATGCATCACATACCTCATAAACATTAGTAGTACAATAATTTTCTTTTAACCCCTCAATTATCTCGTCAATCCATTCCATATATATCCCTCGCTTGTCAATAGTTATTTTTTATACTTATAACTAATCAGCTCAATTTGTCTCAAAAGTTCATTCGCAAACTCAACGATTTCTTCCTCAGTCATTTCATCTAAGTTATATCCACCATAGGCAGCTAAGGAGTGGTTTTTTATTAGATATTGAACTGCTTCAGGGGCACTCTTTAGTTTCTTTTCTTCTTCAGAATTATTTCTATTAGAGTTTATTCGTTCTCTCTTTTCAGTTAACCCTAATAGATAATCTAAGGAAACATCAAAATAATCTGCATACCGCTTAACATATTCAAATCTAGGTTCAATCTTCCCAGCTTCCCACTTAGAGATCATGCCCTTGTTTAATTTTAAGTTGTATCGATTATTTAGTTCATTGGCTAGTTCATCTAATGTAAGATCCTTTTCAATTCTTAAATTTCTCATAATGGTTCCTGTATCCATAATCGCACACCTCAATAATTTATTATTAATATTAGATATATCTAAATTATATACCTCTAGTTTCATTAGTGCAACATTTTTTTAATAATATTTGGAAAAAGTTATTGACATTGAAACATTATGGAATATAATTAAAGTATCAGATATGAAACGAGGTGAAAAAAGTGGAAAATGTAAACAGAAGACATGAACCTTATGTAAAATTCAAAGCTTTTTTAGTGGAAAACAGCATTAAACAAAGCGAATTAGCAGTATTGTTAAAGAAATCTGTATCTGCATTAAACCAAAATATTAATGGTACTGGTGGAGATTTTAACCTGGACGAGCTTCGTCTTATTGCTTATACATATAAAATCAGCATAGACGAATTTTTTATTACTCCAAAAGTATCAAAAATGAAACTTTATGAGGAGGTGAATTGATCTTATGAGTAAAGAAGAACTAAGGATAGCTATTGCAGAAGCTTTGCAGGAGATTCAACCCAAAGAAGAAAAGGCCACATTAACTATTCAAGAATGTGCATCTTTTACTGGTATCGGCAGAGACAAGCTTCTTGAATTAGCAAATAACCCTAAAACCGATTTTCCTGTATTTAAGGTGGGGAACAGATTTTTGATTAATAAAGAAATGCTAGTAGGATGGTTAGAAAAAATTGTAACTGAAAGGAGAGTTCTGTAATGAACACTTTAACAATATTCAAAGGGGAGCAGATTATCCCTTTAAAAGAAAATGAAAAAGGAGAAATCCTAGTATCAGGTAGAGAGCTTCATGGATTTTTAGAAGTAGGCACAGAGTATTCAAAATGGATTACTAGAATGTCAGAGTATGGATTTACAGAAAATGAGGACTTCGTAGTTATCGTCAAAAATGACGAAAACCCCTTAGGAGGCAGACCAGCTACAGACCACATTCTAAAACTAGATATGGCCAAAGAGCTTGCAATGATCCAAAGGACTACTAAAGGAAAAGAAGCAAGACAATATTTCCTTAAGGTAGAGAAGGCTTGGAACTCTCCGGAAATGATAACTAAAAGAGCTATGGAGATATTGGACAGGCAGGTGAGAAGTTTAACTCTACAACTTGAAACGGATAAACCTAAGGTCGTTTTTGCTGATGCAGTAGCCGCTTCTAAATCTTCAATCCTTATAGGAGAGTTAGCCAAGTTAATAAAGCAAAATGGTGTAGACATAGGAGAAAAAAGACTATTCAAATGGCTTAGAGCTAACGGATACCTCATAAGCAGAAAGGGAAGTGACTATAATATGCCAACTCAAAGAAGTGCTGATTTAGGAGTAATAACCTTTAAAGAAACTCCAATAGTTCATGCTGATGGTCATATATCAGTTAACAAAACACCAAAGGTAACAGGAAAAGGGCAGCAGTATTTTATTAATAAATTCTTACAGAAATTAAATTAAAGGAGGATAACAATCTATGGAAATTAGAAAATTAAAAGGCTCAAAGATAACTGATGTTGAGGTTAACATTAATGGTTATGTAGTGCTCTATGTTGAAAATGGTGGCAGGGTATATGCTATAGACTTTGCTCCTATAGTAAGAGATTTAGGTAAGGTTGAGAAGAAAGCTCCCGAGATGGAAGCTCAGGAGCTAAGTGATCAGATAAACAACGGTAAAAAAACATTGAATCAAGCAAGAAAAGAATTAGGTCTTGAGCCTGTAGAAGGTGGAGATAAAAAATTATCAACCTTTAACCAGGCAGATTAGATAGGAGGGGTAAGGATGGAAATTAAAATAAATATAACAATCAGATCATTAGACGAGTTAAAGCCAATTATTGAAGAATTAGCAAAAATAAAGAAAGAGTGTAATGGGTACACCCTTTCAGTAAACATTATCCTATCGTAAATTCAATGTATTCTATGTCACTAGAAAATAAAGTAACTATGTTTTCTTTCCCAATGAAAGAAAGACGCAGCGAGCTACTGAGAACAAACGAGCTGAAATCGGTAATTGTCTCAGGTTGCCCAGAAACTCCAATTTTTATTATTGAAGTAATATGCTTTATAAATACACTTTTAGACGACCTTAATATTATGTTTGCTGACCAGTTCATTATTAATCACCCCCTTTCATCTAAATTTTACCATATAAAGGGGTATTAAACAAAATAAGGAGGATTGAAAAATGAGACTTGCAGAGTTATTAAGACTACTTAAGGTTGTAGAAGAAAACTATGGTTTAGACGAATTTGAAATAGGTATGGAATACAACCAGGATACAGTAGAAACCAATATAGGCACTATGGCAGTAGACGAGCTTATTGACAGCATAAAAACAGAATTAAGCTACTGTGATTAGGAGGGATTAGGATGGAAGTTCCTCAAGGTAAGCCAGAGAATATTTTAAAATTCTATAACCTTAATCCAGATGATTATTACTACCTGGATAAGGATAAGGACAACTATTACTACAAGAACAAAGAAACTGGAGAAAGGATTTATTTAAGGAGGTAAATATGAAAAGAAAAGAAGTGATTAATCAACTAGAAGGCTTAATAGAACATTCCAAAGATATGGCTAGAGTAGAATATGCAAACCCAGCATGGCAAGAAGATATAGAAGCACTAGAATATGCAATCAATTTCATAAAAGGCAGAGTATCTAGTCCATGGGAATGGTTAGGTTGTGTGATGATATTAGTTACTCTCATTGGAGGCTTAGGTTGGTTAGCAGGAATAGTTTACAAATAAAAAAAAGAGACTCTCGGAAGAGTCCATAAAAAAATAGTCAATTAAATTATAGATTAGAAAGGCGGAAATGTAAATGAAAGATTTTATTATAGGCTATTTAACCTCCGTTATAAATGATATGGAAAGCGATATAAAGGCAATGCCAATATATCAAGCTATTTACACCAGGAAAGTTATAGACAAGCTTAAAGACCTTCTTACAGCAGTTGAGGATATGCCAGAAGAAGAGCGACCAAAGAAAGTAGAGCCGGATATTTCTCTTATTGAAGATTCATTAGGACCAGAGGAACTCCTAGATGTAGTTGCACATATGAAAAAGGCAATGTCCCAGGATGCAAAAGGATTTATTATTACAAGATTTACTAAGGGGGATAAATAGATGGATAAAAAAACAGTTGAATACATGGAATCTAGAATAAAAGCTTATAGAAATTTGCAATATGAAGTTGAGTGTTTACAAAAATGCAAAGTTGAATTACTTGAACACTCAGGACTTAGAATAGGTACTCGTGATGATTATTACCATATTAAAGGTGATAGTGCAACTTATCTTAAAACGATTATTGTAAATGAAATTACTACTAGACTTGCAGAGATAGAAAAAGAAATGGAGGAAATATAGATGGCTAATGAAGTTATGAATATATACGGATCACAAGCTCCAGTAGCAAGAAAGACTACTACAGAAATGGCGGTAAATAGACAGGTACAAGAGGTTCAGGGAGCTATATTTATGGCCAAGCAGTTTCCTAGGGATGAAATAGAAGCCTTTAATCGTATTGTTAGAGCTTGCCAAAGAAAGAGCTTAGCAGAGCAGTCTATGTATGAGTATCCAAGGGGAGCACAGAAGGTAACAGGTCCTAGTATTAGACTTGCAGAAGCCTTGGCTCAAAACTGGGGAAATATAGATTATGGAATTATTGAACTGGAACAAAAAAGTGGAGAGAGCCAAGTTATGGCATATGCTTGGGACTTAGAAACTAATACCAGGCAGACTAAGATATTTTCTGTTCCTCATATAAGGGGTACTAAGCAAGGCAATAAAACACTAACAGATCCTAGGGATATTTACGAAATGGTTGCTAATCAAGGAGCTAGAAGATTAAGAGCTTGTATCTTAGGAGTAATTCCAGGTGATGTTATAGATAGTGCAATAGATCAATGCGAGCTTACTCTTAAAAGTAATAATGCAGAACCATTGATAGATAGAGTTAGAAAAATGGTTAAAGCCTTTGAAGATAACTTCTCCGTTACTAAAGAAATGATAGAAAAATTCTTAGGCTGCAGCAGTGATGCTTTCTCTGAAAATGATTTTATTAGGCTTAGAAAGATTTATGGGAGCCTTAAAGATGGCATGGCTAAAAGAGAGGATTACTTTGAAATATCGAAGCCTAAATCTGAGCCAGTACAAACTAAACTAGATGGAAAATTTAAGAAGGAAGAACCTCAGAATATTTATGAGGGTACACCTTTTGAGGAGGCTTAAAGATGGATGAAATTAAGATATATAAAAATGCAGAAAGAGAAGTAAAGAGAATAGTGTCTTTCGATATGGTAAAGGTGTTAAGCCTAGACAATATGCTTTATGCGATTATTGGAGAAATGTTTATTGGTGCTGGTAAGGATAAAATTCCAGTAAAAGAAAGAAGAGAATATATTCTAAAAGAGGTTAATAAGGTTATTGATGTGTGGGAGGGCTAACTATGAAGCTAAATGATGATAATTATTTCTCCCAAGAAGCAGACAAGCATTATATGTCAGTATCCCAGTTTAAAAGCTTCTTACCTAAGTATGGTGGCTGTGAAGCTAAAGCAATAGCTAAGATAAATGGAACCTATAAGGAAGAGCCTTCGGATGTTCTCCTTGTAGGAAGTTATGTACACAGCTTCTTTGAAGGAACCCTGGATAAATTTAAGGAGGAGAATAAGCAGATATTTACACAAAAAGGTGAGCTTAAATCTCAATATAAACTAGCAGATGAAATGATTAAAACTTTAAATGAGGATGAAAGCTTTAATCAGATTTACACCGGAGAAAAGGAGAAGATATTTACTTTTGACCTTTTCGGTACTCCTTGGAAGATTAAAGTTGACCTTCTCAATTCAGAAGATGGCTATTTCATAGACCTAAAGACTGTTAAAGATTTTGAGGGACAATGGAGCAGTTCTGCAGGGCGAAGAGTTACCTTCGTTGAAGCTTGGGGCTACATAATACAGGCAGCAGTATACAGATCAGGAATTGAATTAAGTACAGGACTTAAGGATTTAGAAGCTTTTATCGTAGCTGTTACTAAGCAGAATCCACCGGATAAGATGGTGTTAACTTTCTTAGAACAAGACTTTCAAGAAGGGTTAGCAGAAGTCGAGAGCTACCTTCCCCATATATTAGAGGTTAAGCAAGGGATAATTACTCCTGAAAGATGCGGTAAATGTGATTACTGTAGAAAGACTAAAAAACTTGATAGAGCTGTGCATTATACAGAGCTTTATTACTAGAGAAGTTGGATTTTGAATAAAAGAAGAAAGAAGTGATTGTATGGTAACTGGAAAGATTAAGGTTGATATGAGTAACACTTATGGTAAGGCTATAAAAGGTTCAGAGTGTGAAATATTGAAAGTATGGCTAAACCATCAAACCAACAATGTTTATTGCGAGATAAGCTTTGCTAATGATGGTATTACTATTATAACATCCATTAAAAATATTGAGATTGGTTAGTACGTCATTCAGCAAAAATTGTACAAGGAGGTATAGGAATGTTTAAAGGTAGTGTAAGAATGGATTTTTCCCAGCAAGAAACAGATATTTTCCTTGATAGCACTTTAAACGAGATACAGATAAATAAAGGTGGCTATGAGGAATTAATTATAAAACTTACAGAAGGACAGCTCCAGTGCTTATTTACACAGATGGCAGGGATAGGATATAACGATCTCTTCATGGAGAAGCTGTGGGCGGTAGAAAAGAAGCTAGAGGAAGCAGAGGATTATATAGCTCAATTAGAGGCTAGTGTATATGAATAATAGTAGGGAGCTTAGGCTCCTTGGGAGGTGATAAGATGGCAAGACCGCAAAAGGATGGATTAGATTACTTTCCTTTAGATGTAGATATAGATCAGGATGATAAGGTGGAATTAATAGAGGCACAACATGGACTAGAAGGTTTTGCGATAGTTATAAAGCTCTTAATGAAGATTTATAAAAATTCCTACTACTATGAATGGACTGAAAAGGAACAATTACTCTTTTCAAGGAGGGTTAATGTAGACATTAATCGAGTTAATGTAGTCATTAATGACTGCTTAAGGTGGGGGCTATTTGATGAAAACTTAATGAGTACCCATAAAATCCTCAGTTCTAAAGGGATACAGAGGCGATATATAAAAGCTAATGAGAGAAGGCAAGAAGTCAAGATAAAAGCTGAATACCTCCTTTTAGATGAAAATGAGGTTAATGTATACAAAAACTTAGTTATTGTTGACATTAATACCCTTTCAGAGGTGGTAAATGTAGACATTAATCCCCAAACTAAACTAAATAAAACTAAACTAAATAAAACTAAAGAAAAGGAAAGTAAACTAAATGAAAACATGAGGGTTTCTGCTCCCAATAATCTTGAAACTTTAATTGCACATTATTGCTGTAAAGCTCAAATTCTTGAGGTAAATGTTAATGCTAAGGAAATACAATCTGCTATTAAGCTTATAGAAGAGATTCCTTTAGATATAGCAATTCAAGGGATAGATGAAGCCTTTAGCAGATATAGTCCTAAATACCCTGGAGATAAGATTAAATCCTTCCTGTACTGTGAACCAGTAATAAGAGCTATATATGCTAAAGGTAATGGTACAAGCTATAACAAGAATGTGCAAAAGGGTTTAGACATCATAGAGGCTATAGAAATAGGAGAAATAGATAACGGAGGTAAATCAGTATGGGATGTATGACAAAGGCAGAGGTAACAAAGTTATTAACTATTATTGCTGCAATGTACCCTAGGTTTGAGATAAGCACATTAAAAGTTGAATTATGGCTAGATATGATAGGAGATATTCCTTTTAAAGTGGCACAGATGGCTGTTAAAAAAGTAATGATGACAAGCGAGTTTCCTCCCACAGTAGCAGAAATAAGAAAGGCAGCTACAGATATAACCACAAATAAAGGTGATGTGTTGGATGCAGGAAAAGCCTGGGGAGAAGTAATGCTTGCTATAAGGAAATATGGATCATGGAGCCCAGAGGAAGCATATTCCATTATGTCTCCAGCTACAGCTAAGATAGTAAAGCAGATAGGATGGCAAGAAATATGCTCTTCTGAGGTAATAGAAGTAGTGCGAGGGCAGTTTATGAAGATGTTTGACAGTTATAAAGTAAGAGAGCAACAGGACAGACTACTTCCCACAGATTTTAAATCTCAAATTGAGCTTATAGCTAATAACTTTAATATGATTGAAGCTCCGGAGGATAATAATGGCCGATAAGAAGGTAAAAATCATATACGGAACAAAGCACCAATCCGTTGCAAAAGAGATAGAAGACTTCTGTAAGAGCTATAAGGTATTAGAGATTAAACAGCACTCTGAATATTCTGCAGTAATCTTCTACGAAGAACAGGAGGAATAAAACAGATGAAAAAGATAATCCTAGAAGATCTAGATTTTGAATGGGAACAGTCAGAAATGGACAAGGCTCTTGACCTTTGGAAAGAAGGTTATGGAGTTCCAGATATAGCGGTAAAACTTAATAGAAAATTGGATGAAACCTTTCTTCTCATGATGCATCTAAGTAGGCAAGGGAAGGTTAAGAGGAGGAAGGGTTATTTTTGGGGAGGTAAACGTTAAATGGGGATAAACAGTGAATCTTATACTCAGATAGAATTATTTACTTCTACTGTTAAAAAGGTAATTCCTTCATGTAAATGTGCAGAAGTTAAAAATAAAACTGTGCTTCTAGATAGTTTTATAAGAGTAGGTGTAAGCACACAATTTCAAGACAATGGAGTGTTTAAAAATAACTGTGCTGCCATGGTAGAAAATAATTATTGTCCTCAATGTGGAGCTAAATATACGGAGGTATAAAGTGATTCAGATATTAGAATTATTCGGAGGTATAGGAGCTCCTAGAAAGGCACTTGTTAATCTAGGAGTGCCTGTTAAAAGTATAGACTATGTAGAAATAGATATTAAAGCAGTTAAAAGCTATAATGCAATATTCCAAAGGGATTTAGCTTATAAAACACAATCTGTAGTAGGTTGGAATCTTAAGCCAGATATCCTTATCCATGGATCTCCTTGCCAGGATTTCAGCATAGCAGGAAAGCAAAAGGGAGCTGATGAAGGTACAGAAACAAGGTCAAGCCTTATGTGGGAAACTCTTAATATCGTAAAACAGATGGGTGTTTGGAAACCTAGAGTAGTTATTTGGGAGAATGTGAAGAATGTACTATCAAAACATATGCTACATAACTTCAATAGGTATTTAGAGGAAATGCAGAAGCTAGGATATACATCAAACTTTCAGATACTTAATGCTATGGACTTTGGATTACCTCAAAACAGAGATAGAGTTTTTACTATTAGCTGCTTAAATGGTCACTTCTTCAATTTTAGCTTATTAGAGAATAGACCTATGGAACATATAGAGAGATTTTTAGAAAGCAATGTTTCTCATGATTACTTAGTTACCCAGCCCAGTATATTAAAAGTTATAGGGTCTAAAGGAATTAAGAGAGCAACGGTAATTAAAGATTTTGCTTATACAATTACTGAAAGGCAGGATAGATGTCCGGCACAGATTATTGATTTAAAGAATGGCAGATACAGATTCCTTACAGAAAGAGAATGTTGGAGGCTTCAAGGATACTCAGAAGAAGATTTTAATAATGCTGCAGGTGTAAATTCAAAAAGAACTTTATACAAGCAGGCAGGGAATTCAATACCAATCCCTATACTGGAAGCTGTATTTAAAGTCATATTGGACTAATTTTTAGGAGGAGATCACTATAACACCACAACAAATAATAGATTCCATAGAAGGCTGTAAGGTAGCCTTAACTGAGGGGAATACAAGATATAAAACATTGATGATTAATTTAGCTAATAGAGAATATTCCTACAGGGTTGCAGTAGCCAAAGAAGAAATAAGCCTCAGAGCTCAGAAGCTTCCTGGGAACTTGGTTTATGACATAGCTAGGGGAGAAGAAAGAGTTGCCAAGCTTAGGTTAGATAGGGATATAAGTAAGATAGATGCCGAGGTATGTAAGGAAGGCCTTAAGAATGTTAGGTCGGAGCTGGAGGCTCTTAGGAGCTTACTTACTTGGCAGAGAGTGGAGTTACAGAATAGTTAGGTTGCATTATGAATAAAAGGTGTATTAAAAAGGAGGGGCATAGGGTGGATACTTTAGTTGATAAAGAAGTTACTACCAGAAAAGAACATCATTGTTTTGGATGTGCAAGGAAATTTAAAAAAGGAAGTAAATTAAGATATTGCAAAGTTATTGATGGTGGGGTATTTGACTCTGCTTACTGGTGTCCTGTGTGCTTGAAATATTGGGAGAAGTATATGGGATATAGTGATGAAATAGGTTATGGCGAACTAAAATCTGAGGATTATAAAGGTTGGGAAGAAATTAGAAAAGAGGTTGAAGGATAGTACGTCTTTCAGTAAAAATATTACCTAATATTCTCATATGAGTATCAAATGAAAAAGGAGTATTTATATGTCTAAAGCAGAATTTATGAAATATGCACGAATGAGGTTAGACCAAAAGAAGATTAAAGAACAGCATAAAAAGAATGATGTATTTGCGGTCAAGGAATCAGGATGGAGAAGAAATGGATATAAGGTGGGGGAGATATAATGCTAACAATAACAATACCAGGAGATCCAAAAGGGAAGGGTAGGCCTAGACTAGGCAAGGGACATACTTATACTCCTAAAGATACAGTAAGTTACGAGAATTGGGTTAAGATGTGCTTCCTTAACCAAGAGGGTAAAATGCTAGAAGGTGAGCTTAAAGCAGAGATAGTTTGTTACTACTCTATTCCCAAAGGCACCAGTAAGAAGAGAGCAGCGAAAATGATACAAGGCAATATTAAACCTATAAAGAAGCCTGATCTGGATAATGTAGCTAAGATAATTTTAGATAGCTTAAATGGGATTGCATATAAGGATGATAGCCAAATTGTAGAGCTAAGTATTAAAAAATATTATGCGGAACAGCCATTAGTAAGACTGTGGTTGGAGGAGGTGTAAAGATGGAAAACAGAGAGATAAAGTTTAGGGCTTGGAGTTATAACAGAATGTATCTTTGGCCAGAACTATCAAAAAATTATAATATGACTCACTGGCTAAATGATTTGAATAGAGGAGATGAAACCTTAAAACTAATGCAATATACAGGCTTAAAGGATAAGAATGATGTGGAGATTTATGCGGGAGATCTACTGCAAGACGAAGAGAATATGCTTTGGGAGGTTAAATACAATATAGAATTAGCAGCTTATGTAGTTGAGAATATGGACATACCTGGAATAAGGTACTTATGCAATAGTTTAGATATGGACCATGTTGGTAATATTTACGATAATCCTGAACTTTTGGAGGAAAATCAGTTATGAATAAAAGAATAAAGCTAAAAAAGGGAATTCTTCACAAGAAATGTGATGAAAACTGTGTTAAATATCAATGTATTGATTTATTTGGATTAGTAACAAATTGTATTTGTTCAGCCTGTAGGTTTCAGTTTACTGGCAAGGCTTATGAGCTATGCAAGAGGAATATGGAGATGTATTAGTATGGATAGATTAACTGATAAAGATACTTTAAAAGTTGCATTCGATACTTGGGAATTATGTGGGATTGACCACGAGTGCCAAAGAGATTGCAGGAAACCTACTCCCTGTAAAATTCCTCAAATTATAACTAGACTGGCAAATTACGAAGACCTTGAAGAACAGGGCAGGTTGATAAAGCTTCCTTGTAAGGTCGGAGATACAATATATAAGCAAACATGTAAAGGAGTTGCAGAATATACTGTATATGCAATCATCATAGATCAGCTTGGGATTTTCTTAAAAATAAAACGAAAAAGATATGATGAACTTACTCATGCAGTAGTAATTGACCACAGTTGGAATATAGGAAAATTAGGTGAAGAGTTGTTCCTCACAAAGGAAGATGCAGAGGCTAAGCTTAAGGAGGTTCAAAATGGATAAATTAAAGCCCTGTCCCTTCTGTGGAAGGAAAATAAACCTACCAACACAACCCTTTCTTAAGGTAGACCACGATTATTTTATAGGGTGTGAAGAATGCGAAGTATTTTTTATTGTAGACACTAAAGAGAAGGCTATAGAAATCTGGAATAAGAGGGCGGAGGATTAATATGTTAGGGATAATTAGATTTATAGTTATATTGATTATACTTGCTTTTATAATCTTTGTGTGGTCGTGGATGGTTATTAGTAGTAGGTGTAGCAGGATGGAGGAAGAAGAGTGGAGGAGAGAGTGTGAATCAATACGAGAAAACAGTGTATAAGAAAACAGAAGAGTTTTTATATAGCTATAAGACATTAGTTGCAGAAGTTAAGAATCTAGAAATAGAAATCTCAGAGTTGGAATACATAGGCTGCAGTGGGATAAGCTATGAGGAAAGAACTCAGTCAACTAATAAATTTAATTCCAGTGTGGAGAATGAAGCCATAGCAAGGGTTGATGAAATAAATAGGCTAAAAGACTTAAAGTTTAAGAAAGAGAACATAGTTAATAAAATAAATAATGCTCTTGAATCCCTAGATGAAAGGTCTAGAGAAATAATAAAGCTAAAATACTTTGAAAAGGTTAATAACTACAAGATAGCTAAAAAGATTGATATAACTGAAATATGGCTTTGTACCCTTAAGAATGAGGCTATAGGTAAAATAAGTAATTTAATATTTAATATTAGATAATTTCACATTAACTTTACTTTAAATAACTTGTGTTATTATATAAATAAGCAAAACTTAATTCAGGGAAAAGCATTGGTGTAGAGTTGGCACCAGTGCTTTTTTATTGTTTAAAAATGGGGGTGAGAGTGTGAGGCGGTTTGAATTTAATACTAAGTGGGATAAGAAGATTTTGAAGTGTGCTTGTCTTAAAGATAATCCAAAGTGTAATTGTAAGGACTGTGAGGTATTAGAACTCACACTTAACCCTTACAGTGATCTAGTGGAAACTATGCAGAAGAAAGATACTTATAAGAAAGTTAATGGAGCTTGGAGGCAGAAATAAGTCGAAGAAATATTGAAGGTTAAACTCCTAAAATATAGAATTATGTTATATAGAGGGAGGTGACCTAGATGGATGAAGTAATAGATGTGTTAGAGAGAATATATGATAAGTTACAAGATATTGATAATAAAATAGAAATGATGGGCACAGATGTTAGTTCTTTAAAATCTGACGTATCAATGTTAAGTGACAACCTGAATATGGTAGATTTCTATTTATCTAGTATAAGTAGCGATGTAAGTTCAATAAATATCAGTATGCCATAACAGAAGGAGCCTTAGGGCTCTTTTTTAATACATAAAAATAAGGAGGCTTAAGCAATGGTAAGAGAAGAAATGATAAAGTTTAGAGATATACTTAGAGATGTTGCAGGTGCGACAGATGAAATAATACAGCTAGATGTAAGAGTAGATGCAGGTGAGGATGTTACCAAAGAGCTAGTAAGTGCAATAGGTAAGCTTTATATAAAGATGGCTGATATGCAATTAACATCTATAAAGTCAATGACTAAATAACAAATGAAGATAGTCAATCCATTCTATCTAAAACCTAAATGGAAAGAGAAAGCCTCTAAGATAAAGAGGAGAGATACATATCTTTGTCAGGAGTGTAAGAGATATGGAAAGAGTACAGCAGCAGAGCAGGTACATCATATCAATCCTTTAGAAGATTATCCTTATCTAGCATGGGAGAATGATAACTTAATAAGCTTATGTAATGCTTGCCACAATAAAATGCACAATAGGGAAGACCATACACTAACTTCATTTGGTTTAAGGTGGGTTAAGAAGGTGGAAGTTAAGATTAAATCTAAGTATAAAGACTATATCCCCCCTACCTAACAATGAAAATTTTATTCTTATGGAAACCGGCTAATGGAGACCTTTCCAATAGAGCGAATCTGGAAAAACTTTTTTTGAGGAGGTGATAAGAGGGTGGTTGATAAACCGATTACTAAGAAAACCCTGATAAGTAAAGTAACTAGAGATATGAAAGCTCTAGGGATATATAAAAAACAGTATGATGATTTAATCAATATTTATGCTGATTTATATATGCAATACAAGTATGCTTTGAATGAATTTGAAGATAGTGGGTACCAATATGAAACTGAAACTGCTGCAGGAGGAACAAAAAAATCTGCTATAGTAGCAACCCTTGAAAGCCTTAGGAAAGACATATTAGCATATTCCGATAGATTGTGTCTTAATCCAAAATCCTTAGAAACTGTAACTGCAGAAACGGGAAAAAAATCTACATTAGCAAAAGTATTGAGTGAGCTTAAATGACAAAGAAATTTAAAAACTATGATGTAGTAATGGAATATGCAAAAAGCATTATAGAAGGCAGGAAGGCTGCATGCAAGGAAGTTAAGTTAAGCTGTAAAAGGTTCCTTAAAGGATTAGAAGATGAAAGATATGATTTTAATCCTACCAATGCAGAGTTTGTTATTCAGATAATAGAAAAAACCTTTGTTCATCAAAAAGGAGAAAGTATGGAAGGCATACCTTTAAGGGGTACGCCTTTTTTATTGGAGCCATGGCAGAAGTTTATTCTTTATAATCTCCTTGGGTTTTACCACAAAGGAACCAGGCTTAGAAGATTTAAAGAAGCTTTTAATATGCTACCTAGAAAGCAAGGTAAAACTCCTTTTATGTCAGCTTTAGCTTGGGGACTTGGATTACTAGAAAGAAAGTCAGGAGCTGAAATAGTTGTTGTAGGTGCTCAATTAAAACAAGCTTTACAGAGCTTTAACTTCCTTCTCTATAATCTTAAGAATATGGGCGAAGAGGATAACTTTAGGATCCTTGATAATAACCAGGAGCACTCTATAAGTGGTGAGCTTGGTGATGGTTATATGAGGATTGAAACTATTGCTGGTAATAGCGACAGGATGGATTCATTAAATACTCTTATTCAGATACTTGATGAATTACATCTTTATAAATCAGCTTCTCAGTATAACACAATTAAAGAAAGCGGTAAGGCTTATAGAAATTCTCTTTGTATTGGTATAACCACAGCTGGAGATAATATGAACTCATTTTGCTATAACAGAATGGTTTATAGTCAAAAGGTTTTAGATGGCACTGTTGAAGATGAACAATTATTTATATTCATTGCTAAAGCAGACCAGGATGAAAATGGTGATGTTGATTATACCAATCCTATAGAACATGAGAAAGCTAATCCTAACTACAATGTATCGGTATCAGGGAGAGAGCTTCTTAATGATGCCATGCAAGCTCAGAATGACCCTCAGCAGAGAAAATCATTTCTAGCTAAATCCTTAAATATCTATACTGCAGCTATGAAAGCTTATTTCAACCTAGAGGAGTTTAGGACTTCTGATAGTAAATATAACTGGACCATAGAGCAATTGGCTAAACTCCCTATAAATTGGTATGGTGGAGCTGACCTTTCAAAGCTTCACGATTTAACCGCAGCAGTATTATATGGTGAGTACCAGGGAGTGGATATAATTATCCCTCATGCTTGGTTTCCTATTACAGCAGCTAGTCAAAAAGCTGATGAAGATGGGATTCCTCTCTTCGGTTGGAAGGATGATGGTTGGCTTGATATGTGTAATAGCCCTACAGTTAACCATGCAGATGTGGTTAATTGGTTTGTGAAAATGAAAAAGATGGGCTTCAAAATAAAGCAAGTCGGCCACGATAGGAAATTCTGTCGTGAATACTTCTTAGGGATGAAGAAAGCTGGATTTAACATAATTGACCAGCCACAGTATTTCTATAAGAAGTCTGAAGGCTTTAGACATATAGAGGTTAAAGCTAAAAACAAACAGCTTTATTATCTCCATGCAGAGCCTTTTGAATACTGTTTGCAGAATGTTAGAGCCATAGAAAAGACAGACGATATGATTCAATACGAAAAAGTAATGGATGAACAGAGGATAGATATATTTGATGCCTCTGTTTTTGCTTGTGTAAGAAAACTTGAAGATATGGAAAAGGCAAATAGTGCTACTACTTGGTTGAAAGGAAAGGTGGCGAAAGAGTGAGTAAAAAAAGAAAGAGTAAACCCATAGGTAAGACTAGAGCAGAGCCGGCAGGAATGGTCCAATGGTTTTTAAATGCAGATGGATATGACAGCTTATGTGTACCAGGATATACAAAACTATCTGATAATCCAGAGGTTAAAATGGCTGTCCATAAAATAGCTGATCTAATTTCATCTATGACAATACACCTTATGAGGAATACAGAAAAAGGTGATGTAAGGGTAAGAAATGAACTGTCTAGAAAGATAGATATTAATCCCTATAGCCTAATGACACGTAAAGCCTGGATGTATAACATTGTCTATACTATGTTTCTACCTGGTGATGGCAATTCTCTTGTATTCCCTAAAGTTAATAAAGATGGCCTAATAGAGGAATTAAAACCATTAAAGCCTAGCGGTGTGAGATTTGCAAATACTGATGATGGTTATAAAGTCATTTATGGCGATAAAACCTATAACTATGATGAAGTGCTGCACTTCACAATTAATCCGGATCCAGAGCAGCCATGGATAGGTACAGGCTTCAAAGTAGTGCTTAAGGATATAGTTAATAACCTTAAGCAAGCCACAAAAACAAAAAATGCCTTTATGTCAGATAAGTATAAGCCTTCTGTAATTGTATCTGTAGATGCTATGACAGAGGAATTGGCATCCGAAGAAGGCAGGGAAGAAATACTAAGGAAATATATATCCGAGACAGGTGGAGGTAAACCTTGGATTGTTCCTGCAGAATTTATTAAGGTTGACCAGATAAAACCCCTAAGTCTTAATGACCTAGCTATAAATGATGCTGTTGAATTAGATAAGAGGACAGTTGCAGGTATTCTTGACGTTCCTCCTTTTATTTTAGGAGTTGGAGAATTTAAAAAAGATGTATTCAATAACTTTATAAACTCCAGGATAAAAGCCATTGCTGATGGAATACAGCAGGAGTTAACTAAAAAGCTTCTGTATAGTCCTGATTTGTATTTTAAGCTAAATCCCAGGTCCTTATATGCTTACGACCTTAAAGAGCTTGCAGATGTAGGCTCTAATCTTTATGTAAGAGGAATTATGGTTGGTAACGAGGTTAGGGATTGGATTGGTCTTTCTCCATTAGAAGGCCTTGACGAAAGGGTAATCCTTGAAAATTATATTCCAGCTGACATGATAGGCGACCAAAAGAAACTCAAAGGGGGTGAGGAATAGGTGGAAAGAGATAAAAGAATGACAAGGAGCCTTAACACAGAATTAAAGACCAGGGCAGAAGGTGAGGATATGGCAATAGAAGGTTATTTTGCTGTATTCAATAGGCAGACAGAGCTATGGCCAGGAGCCTATGAGGAAATAGACCCATTAGCCTTTAATGAAACTCTTAGTAATGATGTAAGAGCTCTCATTAATCACGATAGTACTCTTGTACTTGGAAGAAATAAATCTAATACCCTTGAAATTAAAACTGATAACTATGGTTTATGGGGTAGAGTAAAGATAAATCCAAATGATACTGATGCAGTTAATCTCTATGAAAGAGTAAAAAGAGGTGATGTAGATCAGTGCTCATTTGGATTTAATATTTTGGAGGAAGAAACAGAGTGGAGAGATGATGGCACCGTTAAATGGAGGCTTAAGAAAATAGATCTCCATGAGATAAGTGTATGTACCTTCCCAGCTTATGAAGATACAGGGGTACAGGCTAGGCATAAAGAAGTCGAGCAGTATAAAGCTAAACAATTAGAAGTAAGAAAAAAGAAAATGAAAGAGAGGTTAGATAAATGGCTTTAAAACAATTATTACTAGGTAAAAAGATTGAACAGAGGCAGTCGGCTTTAACCGAGTTATTAACACAGGGAGAAGCTTTAAAGACTAGAGCTGCAGACCTTGAAGCTTCTTTAGGGGAAGTTCAAAATGACGAGGAAATGAAAGTTGTTGAGGGTGAAATAGAGAAGCTAGATGGAGAACAGAAGGAGCATGATGAGAAGAAAGGGCAGCTTGAAAGAGAAATAGCAGAGTTAGAGGGCGAACTTCAACAGATAAATTCTAAAACACCAAATAATCAAAAAAGAAGTGACAATAAGGAGGGAAATGATAACATGAACAAATTTCAAGTGAGAGAGTTAATAAGAAGTGGTGAGTACTACAAAAGAAGTGAAGTTGTTGAGTTTTACGAACAGTTTAAGAACCTTAGAGCTGTAACTGGTGGAGAATTAACTATTCCTGAGGTTGTAGTAAATCGTATTATGGATATTATGGGTGACTTTACTACTCTATATCCATTAGTAGATAAAATTAGAGTTAAGGGGACTACTAGAATATTAATTGACACTGACACTACTGCTGCTACTTGGATAGAACAGTCAGGAACTTTAGCTACTGGTGATGTAGGTACTATAACCAATATAGATTTTGATGGATATAAAGTTGGCAAGGTAGCTTTTGTAGATAACTACCTCCTTCAGGATTCTATTGTTAATCTTGATGATTATGTATCAAAGAAGATAGCTAGAGCTATTGCTAAGGCTTTGGATGCAGCTATCCTTAATGGTACTGGAGCAGCTGGAAAACAACCTACTGGTATAATTCCAAATGTGCCTGCAGGAAATAAAGCTGATGTAACAATAAATGCAGATTTAATTAAAAACTTAGTTAAGAAGATTGGCCTTGTTGATACTGGAGAAGACTCAGTTGGAGAAATTGTAGCGGTTATGAAGAGAACCACATATTACAATAGATTAGTTGAATATAGCATACAAGTAGATGCTTCAGGTAATGTTGTAGGAAAACTTCCTAATCTTAAAAGTCCTGACCTTGTTGGCTTGACTGTAGTATTTAACAATAATATGGCTGAAGATAAGGTGTTATTCGGAGATATGTCTCAGTATACTCTTGTAGAAAGAGAAAGTATCTCTATTGACAGCTCAAGTCATGTTAAGTTCTCTGAGGATCAGACAGGCTTTAGAGGTAAGGGTAGATTTGATGGTAAGCCTACCAAAGCTAAGGCATTTGCACTAATTAGCTTAGTAGCAGGAGCTTAAAAATGTTTTATGTAGTTATACGTGATTTTGTGGATCTTCAAGATGAAAATCATGTTTACCATATAGGTGATAAGTATCCTAGAAAAGGGAAGATAACTAAAAGCAGAGTAGAAGAGTTATCTTCAGTTAAAAACCTTATAGGAGAACCTTTAATAAAAGAAGGTGATGACCTTGAGCGAAACGATAATTCTTCCAATAGTTAAAGAAAAGCTAGGGATAAAATCCAATGTTAGGGATACTTATTTAACAGCTATAATTAATGGCATAATTGCAGAATTAGAAGATGAAAAGGGGTTGGTGCTTAACAGTACCGACCCTTATCATTTATTATTCATAGTTGATTATGTTTGTTGGAGATACCAAGCTAAAGATGAAAGCGGAGCAATGCCGAGGCACTTACAATATAGACTTCATAACTTTATGCTCCATAATGGGAGGCCTACGGTATGACATACGATAATGAATTGACTTTAATATCTGAAACCTTCCAAGAGGATGAAATAGGTAATCAGATACCAGTAACAAATGAAACTGTAATCTTCTGCAATATAAAGTCTGTAAGTGGAGTAGAGTTTTACAATGCTGCTAATACAGGACTTAAACCAGAAATAATATTTGTGGTGCATGCTTTCGAGTACGGAGATGAAAAGCTAGTTAAATTCGAGGGCAAAGAGTATAAAGTTATAAGATCTTATCAAATCGGAATAGAAGAGATAGAACTCACCTGTGAAAGGGTGGTAGGTAATGGCTAAAAGTATTAAAGCAGAAGCTTTTGACAGTTCTATGGATGATTTATTAGCCGATTTTATGAGCGATATGACCAATATAGTTGAGGAAGAAATAGATGATACCGCTAAACAAATGCTAAAAGCAGTTAAAGAATGCTCCCCTAGTTGGGGAGAGAATAGAACTGGAGAATATAAAAAAGGCTGGGAGATAGTTAAAGAGTTTGAGTACCTAAGGACTAAAAGAATTATCTGGAATAAAAAGCATTATAGAAGGGTCCATCTACTTGAAAAAGGTCATGCTTCTAGGGGTGGTGGAAGGGTACGAGCTTTCCCACACGTAGAACCAGCTTATAAAAAGTATGGAGAACCATTACCTAATAAAATAGCTAAAAGGATTAAGGAGGGAGATAGGTGACACAAGCAGAGTTGTATACAGCTTTAAAAAGTTTAGGTTTACCGGTAGCTTATAGCCATTTTGATACCGCTCCTTCAATTCCCTTTTTAGTTTATTATTTTGGCAGTAGTAATGATTTCTATGCTGATAATATTAATTTTGCTGATGGCTCTATGTTTACAGTAGAGCTCTATACAGCGAAAAAGGACTTGGCTAGTGAAAAGTTAGTTGAAGATAAATTTAAAGAATTATCCATTGCCTATACAAAGCTCGAGGAATGGATAGAAACAGAAAAGCTATATCAGATAGCATATGAAATACAAATTTAGGAGGTAAAAATATGAGTGCTAATAAGGTATTATTCGGACTAGAAAAGGTTCATATAGCATTTTTAGATCCTGAAGCTGTGCAGCAACCAGCTTGGGAAACACCAAAACCAATAGAAGGAGCAGTAGGATTTAGCCCGAATCCTGAAGGAGAGGAAGTTAAATTTTATGCAGACAATACAGAATATTTTACAGCAACTTCAAATAACGGTTACTCCGGTGACTTAGAAATGGCTCTTATCCCAGATGATATTCTAGCTGAAATGCTAGGATGGGAAATAGACAGTAATGGAATGCTCGTTGAGGTAGCTGACGGAATTCAAAAACCATTTGCTCTTATGGGGCAGATACAGGGAGATAGAAAGAATAGAAGGTTCGTGTACTATAATTGCACAGCCTCAAGACCTACAAAGGAGCATTCCACTAAGAGTGGTACTATAGAACCTAATACAGATACATTAAGCTTGAAAATGCTTCCGTTGAGTATAAACGAAAAGCTTATTGTTAAGGGTGTTATGGAGTTATCTGATACAAATGTTACAGCTTACAATGCTTTCTTTAGCTCTGTAACTAAGCCTGCTGTTGGTGGTGGTGCATAAAATGAAAGAATTAAAAAACGGAAATCAAATAATAGGAGTCAAGGCTAGTCCCTTGGCTCTTTTGTTTTATAAACAAGAATTTAAATCAGATTTGTTAATGGATATGAACTCTATGAAAAGCGGTCAAAAAGTTAATTTTGACAGCATTGTTATTTATCAAATTGCTTGGGCTTTGAACAGATGTTATATGTTGCCTAAGAAAATTTCTCCTTTTGAAACTTGGCTAGGAGACTTTGAAGCTATTGATCCAGAGTTTTTTAGTGGGGTGGCAGAGGAAGCACAAAATCTATTTGTAAAAGATAAACCGGGCCCTGCTCCAAAAAAAAAGTAGACCTAGCTATTACCTTGATTGCGATAGGTAAAAAGTTAGGTCTTTCTTTTGAAGAAATTAACGAGCTGTATTGCCAGGATCTAATAGACCTTGCGGATTGTATGTATCCGGATGAAAACGAAGTAGTAGAAGCTACCCAGGATGATATAGATAAATTTTTTAGCTAGAGGAGGTGAGAAGATGGCTAGTACAATAAAAGGCTTAACAATAGAGATAGATGGTAATACCTCGAAATTATCGAAGGCGCTTGATGAAGTCTCTAAGGATAGTAAAAATATATCCTCCGAGCTTTCACAGGTTAATAAGCTTCTTAAATTCAGTCCTAATGATACTGTTCTCTTGGAGCAGAAGCAGCAACTCTTAGCAAAATCAGTAGAGAATACAAAGACTAAGCTTAAAATACTTGAGGATGCACAGGAGAGTGTTAATCAGCAGTTTAAGAACGGAGATATCGGAGAAGAACAATACAGAGCTTTTCAAAGAGAAATAGTTAAAACTAAATCTCAATTGGAGACCTTTGAAGGACAGCTAAACAATACACAAGCAGATCTAGCACATTTTGCAACAGGAGCAGATAAAACAGCAGATGAATTGGTTGATTTAGCAAACAAAGCCGATAAGGCAGGGGATAATCTAGATGAGGCATTGTCTAAAGATGATGCTATAGGAAATCTTAAGAAAATAGGTACTGCTGCAGCTGTTGCTGGTGCAGCAGTAGCAGCTGCTTTCGTTGGTATGGCTAATGCTGCCTTGGAAAATGCAGACGAATTACAAAGGCAGGCAGATGTTACCGGACTAAGTGCAGAAAGATTGCAAGAACTTGCCTATATAGGCAATAACCTTGGGGTAGAGCTAGATACTATTACAGGAGCTCAAGCTAAGTTAACTAAGTCAATGGATGCAGCCAAAGATGGCACAGGAGCACAGGCAGAAGCATTTAAATCATTAGGAATATCTGTATTAGATAGTAATGGTAATTTAAGAGATTCTAAAGACGTTATGACAGAAGCTTTTAATGCTCTTAATAGTGTAGGAAATGAAACTGAACGTGATGCTCTAGCTATGCAGCTTTTCGGTAAGTCTGCAATGGAAATGAATCCTTTGATTAAAGCTGGTGGGGATGAACTAAATAAACTAGCTCAGGAAGCAAGAGATAGTGGAGCAGTAATGTCCAATGAGGCTGTTGCTGGATTAGATACTTTTGGAGATACAATAGACAATATTAAAAATGGTGTCTTAGGTGCTTTTGGAGAAAAGTTTGCAGAGGTGCTCCCGTATATACAGGAAATGCTAGATAAACTACAGGATTTACCACAATGGATTGAAGAAAACTCTACATTATTAGAAATATTAGGAGTGGTAATAGGGACTATAACAGCTTTGGTAATAGCTTTCAATATACAACAAGCTTTAGCAGCTAGTGGACTTACCTTGTGGTCTTTTATAGCAGGAGTTGCTACAGGCATTACCACAGCATTAGGTGCAGCATTTACTTTTTTAACTAGTCCTATAGGTTTAGTTATTTTGGCTATAGGTGCAGTTATAGCTATTGGTATTCTTCTTTATAAGAATTGGGATACCATAAAAGCTAAGGCTAGTGAATTATGGGGAAAATTAAAAGCTACATTTTCTGGTATTAAAGATAGTGTGGTAAATAAGTGGAATGAGGTTATATCAGGAATTAAAAATGTGTGGAATAACATAGTTAGCTTCTTTAAAGAATTACCAGGCAAAATGTTAGGCTTTGGTAAAGATATTATAGATGGTCTTGTGAATGGTATAAAGTCGAAAATAACAGCGGTTACTAATGCTATTAAGGACGTAACCAGTAAAATAACTGGAAAGGTTAAATCTATCTTAGGTATAGCATCTCCTTCTAAAGTAATGTTTGAAATGGGAGAGTGGACAGGCGAAGGACTTGCTTTAGGTATAGAGGACACCGTTGGCAGGGTTCAGAAAGCTACTCAAAATCTAGCTTCCAGAGTAACCGATACCATGGGAAATACTAAGCTAGGGAATAACACTATAGTTAATAATAATAACCAAACTGTAGAAAATGTAATTACTTTAGATGGTCGAGAGATAGCTAGAGGTACTGTTGGTTATACTGCTACAGAGTTAAATAAGTACAGCAATAGAAAATTAGGAGGAAGGGGAGTAGCTTATGCTAGATAATTATTTTAATAGTAAAAATGCTTCTGAATTTGGATTGAAAATAGTATATAGACCTAGCATCCCTTCTCCTGAAGAGAATATAACAGTTTATACAGTACCAGGGAGGAATGGCAGCCTTACTCATAAAGATGGAACCTATAAGGATATAGTTTATCCGGTAGAGTATAACATCATAGATTTTAATAATATCTATGGGAAAATAAGAGCTATAAAAGGATGGTTGCTAGGAAAGATAATAGATAAAAAATTAATTTTCTCTGATGATCCGGAAGTATTCTATAAGGTTAAAACAGTTTTTGCTACAGATGTAGAAAGGCGAATAAAGGTAAGTGGTGAGTTTACAGCTACTTATACCATGGAACCTTTTGCTTATGAAAGAAATGTTGAGGATATTATACTTACAGCTCCAGGGAATGTAATTAATACCGGAACAATATATTCTGAACCTATCATTACTGTAGAAGGAACAGGAAATATAACCCTAACAATTAATAATAAGAATATAATCCTCACAGGTATACAGACAGGCATTGTTATAGATAGTGTTATGAAAAATGCTTATTTAGGCAGCACTAACCTTAACTCCAAAATGAATGGAAAATTTCCTGTCTTAGAGATAGGAGAGAATGAGATATCTTGGATAGGCAATATTACTAAGCTTACTGTATCCCCAAACTGGAGGTACTTATGATTAAGATATTTTCTAAGGAAATAACTAATTTTAATAATAATGGCCTCGGTATTCTTAGAGATAGTATCTTTTGTAAGGTTAATGAAGAGTTGAATGGTCTTTTTGAGCTTGAAATGGAGTACCCTTTATTTGGAGTTAATAAGGATACTATTGTAGAAGAAAATATTATAATGGCTCCTACACCTAGAGGAGAGCAGCCATTTAGAATTTACTCTACAGAAACTAACTTAGGAACCATTTATATTAATGCAAAACACATCTTCTACGACCTTTTAAATAACTTCCTTGAAGATGTAAGACCAACTAATCAGAATGGAGCAGGAGCTCTTAATTGGATATTATCAAATACTCAATTCCCTCATAATTTTACTACAAACTCTAACATTATTAAGAGTAGTTCAGCATCCTATATTAGAAAGGGTGTAGTAGAAGCACTCCTAGGTGAGGATGAAAATTCCTTTCTAAATAGGTGGGGTGGAGAGCTCGTAAGGGATAAATGGAATATAGCCATTAATGAGCAAGCAGGAGAAGATAGAGGAGTAAAGATTACCTATGGTAAAAACCTTACTGGTCTTAATGCTTCTGTAGATATATCCAATGTTATCACTAGGGTAATGCCTACAGGGTTAAAGGAAGATGATACAGTCTTAACACTTCCAGAGAAGTATATAGATAGTCCTAATATAGGCTATTATTCTTCCCCTAGAATAACTCATTATCATTATAGCGATATAAAAGTAAGTGAAGAATTATCAGAAGCCCAAGCTTTAGTATTATTAAGGCAGCAGGCTTCTTTATTGTTCTCTGAAAATAAAATAGATGAACCACTACTCAATGCAAAAGTAGACTTCTTAGAACTTTCTAAGACAGAGGAGTATAAAGATTACTCTCAGCTTGAAACTATATATCCCTTTGACATAGTGACTGTAGAGTATGAGGGCATAGGTTTCACTCAAAAGGCTAAGATGATAAGTTATGAATATGATTGCCTCTTAGAAAAATACAACAGCATAGAGCTAGGGCAGTTCCTTGGCAACTATGCAGATTCTCAGGCTAAAGTAGCTCAGTTATTGCAGAAAGTATCAGAGGGAATAGTTAGCCAGAGTGACCTTCAAACGGCTATTGATAATGCTACTGATCTTCTTAATAATGCTTTAGGGGGCTATGTACTTAAAAGACCTGGAGAACTTCTTATTATGGATACTGAGAACCCTAACACAGCAACTAAGGTGTGGAGATGGAACATTAATGGCCTTGGTTATTCCAGCACTGGGATTAATGGTCCTTATGGAACTGCTATAACAATGAATGGTGCAATAGTTGCTAACTTTATAACTACTGGGACCTTAAATGCTAATCTAATAAAAGCAGGAGTTTTACAGGATAAGCTTGCTAAAAATAATATAAATATGGATACTGGAACTTTTAGTTTTGGGAATGGGAAAATAACATTTGATGGTAATAACTTAAATATTAAGCTTAGTGATAATACTGGTCTTGAAACAAAATTAAATAGTAAGGTTAATTCCTCGGATTTTGGTACTTTAATAGAACAGAACTCTTCCAATGTACAGATAGCAGTAGGTCAAACAAGCGGTAGAAATATAATTAAGAACTCTGCATTTAAATTTGGTAATGCTGGTTGGAGAGAAACTAAGGTTAATGGGTATATAGATTATTCAGCTGGTGGTTTCTCTGTTGGTGAAAAATATGGTGTGCAATTAACTAATAATGCGTTAAATAATATGATTCAGTTAGAGCAGTACATTACAAATTTGTATATCTATCCTACTAAATTAACTTTTTCGGGATGGATATCTACTGTCTTTACAACTGTGGGTACTACTAATCCCTATGCAGATTTACAATTACAGCTGACATATGCAGACGATACAGTTTCTTATCATAATTTGATGGAGAGAGGAACAAGCCCAAACAATGGCTGGAACTATTATACTAAAACTATAACCACCACTAAACCAATTAAGCAGATAAGATTCGGTCTATATTTAAGAGATATTATTGGGAAACTACTAGCTGCCCAATTACAGTTAGTAGAAGGTGCTGTTCCTCCGGCCTGGTCTCCGCATCCTGATGAAATGAAGGGAACCAAATATACGTTTGATGGAGATGGCTTTACTATAGGTTCCATTGCCGGAGGAGACAGAGCAGAGCATACTCCGCAGTACTCCCAATATAACCATGGAGATGGCAGTTATACAAGGATATCTCATGCTGGTTTAGAAAGAATAAAATCTAGTGAGGTTAACCCTTACCACTACCTATACTATGCTGAAGAGTTCTTTATAACACCTACAAAATACCAGCATACACATTATTATACTGTTCCTGCTGAATTTCAAGGCAAACCCTTCAAAGCATTTGCTTTGCTTAGGAGTGTTGATGCTTTTAGTAAGGCTGACTTCTGGGTTGGGGCTAGGGCTTGGGAAGAACATACTAATAACAGAGTAAAAATCGAGGTTAGTATGGGGAGCAGAAAATTCAATCAAAAGTACGTTGATTTAGATAGCTCAGGTATAATGAGATACTGGATGTATCTTGAAGAGATAACCACAAACTATGTGCAAACAAGTGGAGTAGGGGTTACTTTAATACTATTAGTTTAAGGAGGTAATTCAATGGCAAATATTCTAGAGTTTAAGGAATCCATGACAGTCTATTATTCCTTATCAACTGGTGTGATAAGGCAAGTTATGGGTGGTGTGCAGGACATGAGTTTATATGGAGATTTGCAATCAGATATGGAGTTAATTCAGGGATATTTAGTAGTACCTAGAGAACAAAGGGTACTGGATAACTCTAAATTATACAAAGTTGATGTGGAGAAAAAGATGTTGCTCAAAATTATGTCCACTGAGGAAGAAGAGCAAATGCAAGCAATCAAGGCAGAAAATGATGAGAGATTCTCATTAATCGAGGATGCTGTAAATGAATTAATACTAGGAGGTATGGTGTAATGGTTCGTTACTTAGTTAATCAAATAGTCATAGGTAAACTGTCATACCTTCAAGTGGTGTCAGCTAGGCCAGATATGCAGGAGGAAATTGATAACTATATTGCAGAAAAGCAGCTGTATATAGATAAAACAAAGTAGACCTTAGAGGTCTTTTTATTTTATCTAATTTTATAGACAGGAGGAACAATTATGCATAACTTATAATTTTGAAGACGCACTCCTTTAAGAATATATTCTAAACAAGGAGACACTGGCAGAGAATTAGAATTCCAATGTTTAAAAGATAGTGTTCCTATAAATCTTACTGGATGCACAGCAACCTTAAATATGACTAAGCCTGTTGCAGTTTTTATTAATGCAGTAATTACTAATGCTGTAGGTAAGGTGATAAGCTCTGCAAATTTTGAATTAGATATAGACCCTAGTCAGAGAGATAATTATTGTGACATATCTTCCAATAGATATTTTTGGTAATTATGAAGGAATATTCCTCTAGACATAGAAATTAAACATCTGGAGGAGGTGAAAGCATGATTGAAATACAAGATGTACTAGATGCATTAAATTCTAGAAATATAAAAAACATATGCCCATTCTGTAATTCTACTGGATGGAGTGTTAATCCAACTAGATCAGCAACAATCCCTTTTCAGGGTGATAGTTTTTCTGTAGGGATTGGGGAGACTACTCCAGTTGTGCAGTTAACTTGTACAAAATGCGGTTTTGTAGCTCATTTCAATACTATGGCTCTAGGAATAGATGCAAAATAAAAAGCTAAAAGGAGTCCCTTATGGACTTCTTTTATATTTATAGGAGGTATATATTAATGAAAACAACGATAGAAAACAAAGGTATCGTAATAGACTTAAGTATTTATAAGGTAGATTTAGAGGAAAAGGATAATAAACTTTATATAAAACTTATTAAGAAAGAACAATAGCATCCAACTATATTTCAACACAAAGAGAGGTGGCGATAACTAAGGTTGGAAGAGAAGCAACTACAATATAATTTTAAAGACAATATAACAGGACCAGGGATGGTCTTTTTATTTTGCCTTAAATATTAAATTAAAAGGAGTGTATTAATAATGAAATGGGATAAATATTTTAGTTTTTGTGTGGGTTCTATAGGAGCTGTAGGTAATTACTTGTGGGGAGGCTGGGACATGGCACTGCAGACACTTATAGGATTAATGATTCTTGATTATATTACCGGAATAATATGTGCCGGAAAGGACCAGATGTTAAGCTCTGCTATAGGCTTTAGAGGACTAGGAAAAAAGGTAGTAATTCTTATAGTTGTTGCTGTAGCTGTTCTTATAGATAGAATAATAGGTACCAATGGTATTGCTAGAAGCCTTGTAATATTCTTCTATGCTTCAATGGAGGGAATATCTATATTAGAGAATGCAGCAAGAGTGGGGGTACCAGTACCAGATAAACTTAAGGAAATGTTAGTACAGCTTAAGGAAGGAAATAAGAAAGGGATTAAGGAGGTGGAAAGATAATGGCATACACCAATAAAGGCCTTGCAGAATACTGCAAGGCTATTCTTAATATAAAAACTCGCTATATGTGGGGAACATTCGGTAAAGCAATTACAGCAGGACTTATAGCTGGAAAGGCTACTCAGTATCCAACTTGGTACTCCCCAGCCAAGCAAAAAGAGCTTAAGGGCTACATAGGTAAAAATTATTTTGCCTTTGACTGCATAGGGCTTATTAAGTCTTATTATTGGGGAGGATATACCAATCTGAAATATGATAGTAGTTCAGACCTATCTGAAAATGGAACAGAAGCTAGGGCAAAGGAAAAGGGTCCTATAAATTCCATGCCGGAGGTTCCAGGGCTTTTAGTTTGGATGAATGGGCACATAGGGGTTTATGCAGGGAATGGGGAAGTTATAGAAGCTACTCCTTCCGCTAAGTTTGGTAACGGAGTTGTAAAAACAAAGCTTAGCGATAGAAATTGGACTAAGTGGCTTAAGTGCCCTTATATAGAGTATGAAGTTGAAACAAACCCGATTAAAGAGGAGGTAAAGACTGTGGAAATAGAATTAAGAGTATTAAAAAAGGGTGCAAACGGAGCTGAGGTTAAGACTATACAAAGACTATTAAAATCTCTAGGGTTTAAGGGTAAGAACGGACAAGATCTATCTGTAGATGGAGATTTTGGAACAAACACAGACTTCGCTTTAAGAGCCTTCCAGAAAGCCAAGGGGCTTGTAGTAGATGGTAGTTGTGGATCTAAAACTTGGACAGCAATACTTAAATAATCGCAAACGTCTGCTAATTTGGGGTATCCGAGAGGGTACCCTTTATTTTTTTACAAATAAAAAAGCTCCATTTAAGGAGCTTATTAATTAGTTATAGTAAAAACAGCTTTTTCACAATATGTAGTACCATTAGAAGTAATGAATATATACATATCTACAGTGCCACTAGCACTCTCCCAACCTGGTATTGATAAAAAGCCTTTGTAACGTCCGTCAGGCATAACGTGATCTGCTCCTTTACTTGGACCAGAAGTTCCATTTGCGAAGGATGAAATTGCAGCGACCTGCTCTCCTTGATAATTTTCTATAATATAGTACATACCATAAGGAACAGTTCCATTTAAAGTAGTATAATTAACCTTATATTTACCGTTATTAGGTATTGATTTATCCAAGTACGTTTTTAAAATATCCGATATAACATTCCCTTTAGGTTCGTCGATTACTGGCTCTTCTTTAGGTTCTTCTACTGGAGGTTCTTCCTTAGGCTCTTCATTTACTATAGGAGTCTCTTCTTGAGGAGTCTCTTCCACAACAGGCGGGGTAGTTACAGTAGTCTTAGGAGCTACAGCAACAGAAGTTTGTTCTTTAGCTGCAGGCTTAGTTTCGGTTTTAGGAGTTTCCTTAACCTCCTGTTTAGGGGCTTCTTCCCTAGGAGTTTCCTCCGTAGCTGGTGGCTCTTCCTTTTTCTCTTCTATAGGTTCTTCTTTAATATCCTCAATAGTTTGCTTGTTATCCTCTAAGGCTACTTCCTTTTGTTTTGGTACACAGCCTACCAAAAGAATAGTAGCTAATATAATAATTAATAAAAGCTTTTTCATAAGCATTACCTCCTTATATATCAATATAATACAATAATTACCTATATATGTATATAGGCAATTATCGCAAACGTCTGCGAATATTAAAGGGTACCTTAATTGATACCTTTATTTTTTATTGCTCTTTAACCTTTCTATAAATGGCTTGTACAACTTTTCTTCTGCTTCTTGCCTGACATTGATAGCATCTTCCTTATTGCTATATCTTCCTAAAAAATAAACCTTACCTTTAAAAGCAATGCTAGCTTTCCACTTTTCCCTAGCACTATCCCATAATACACCTCTGTATCCACTCTTGTTATTAGACTGCAGCTTATTACTACATATAACTTGTAAGTTAGTGCCCTCTACAATATGTTTCTCTAAATGCCCCTTAATAGCTTTTTGCATATTTATAGAAGAATTCTCTCTGCTAAGACAACCACAGCTTCTTATATCTCGTTTGCTTAAATGGTGCTCTGCAACTTCTACAGTATTTCCACAATCACATACGCAATTCCATATTACAGAACCATTATAATTATCTCTTTTGGTTGTAGGGCTAATAGCTAATAATCTTCCATACTTATTCCCTTTAATATCTTTCTGTTTAAATTTAGAAGAGCAGCCACAGTCTTTTTTTATTGTGTCATATCGCATCCATTTTTCATTACCGCAGTCGCATTTGCAATAATAATAAATTCTATTATTCTCTGTCTTTTTGTCTAAAACAGAGAGGTTTCCCACTCTGTCTCCTATATTAAGCTTCATTTCTTTTTCTTAAGTAGTCCTCGTAGGACTTAATTCTTATATAAGTACCATTGCAGATAACACCATCATTTTCTATGGCATCCTGAGGCTTTCTAGGGAGTTTAGCCACGTGCATATTGCCAATCTCTCTAAATACATATAAACTATTATCCTTAATGTAGCAGTAATCTAAGGTATTCATTCTTGAGAAAAGAGTATATCCTAAGGCTTTAGCTATATCGTAGGTATCTTTATAAGTGTTATAATTTATCCTAAGCCCTGTATCTTTCCATTCTAGTTCTTGCCATTCTCCTTCGTAGACAAGGACGGCTTTTAGCTCTGCATCTTCGTATTTTGTACCTACATTAGAACTAAGGTAATATTCCAGGAGATATTCCACCGAGGTATCTAAAGCATTAGCTAACTTATATAAGGTGTCCGCCTTAGCTCCCCTCATATCGTTTGCTCCTATTTCTAGCTTGTGTATAGTAGATGCAGGCACATCACTCAATTTTGCTAGCTCTGGTCTAGTAAGACCTTTCTCTATTCTTAATTTCATTAGATTATTCATTTTTACATCTCCCTTATAATTTTATTTCCGGTTTTAAGGATTACCGGAAACCTTTACTTCTTATACCCTACAGTATATTCCGCTTACAGAGTTTCTTTTATAGAGAAGATACTCTCCTGGGATCTCTTTATATTCTATGGACTGCTCTGTGTAAACCGGTTCTCCAGTTGTTTCTTTAACAAATTCTAGGTAATCTACTCCAACTTGAACCGCATCAAACTTTTTAAAATCTGCTGGAAAATCAAATTTAAAATTCTTATAAAGCTCCTCTAAGGTTTCTTTGTTAATCCTGTAATTCCCTTCTTCCATTTTTTAACCCTCCTATAAATTTATAAAATTCCCTTTACCATTTTGATATTTAGACATCCAGGAGCAGTTATAATATGCTCTAACTTTTCCGTAATTTGCCCAGATATTAAAGGTTACTTTGCCTTCTGGCCTGTCATAGTCTTCTTTAAGAGCTATTTCCTTCTTAGCTATTTTCCAAGACATTTGTAAAGCTTCTCCTATAGTAACATCTAACTTTCTTTTTAACTCCCAAGCTCTTTTCATTATTTCGGATCTGTTATACATTTTATTTGCTCCTTTCTAATTTTTATCTTTAATCTAATTATATCCTACATAGGCTATCCTGTCAAGGATATTTTTAAAAATAAATGGAAATATTTTATATTATTTTCCAAAAGTGAAAAGCCCCCGCAAGGGAGCCTTTACCATAGGAGAATCACACAGTATTAAGATGATTGCATTTATTATTTTACCCAAATAGAGGAAATATATACATTGTGTGGAATATATTATTAAAAAATTAAAGGGGTTTGGGAGGGTATATGGAAAGAGAAGAAGTATCTATTACAATAAAAAGGTTAAATGATGGGGTACCTTATATTAGTAAAAAATATAGAATATATTTACATGATAAAAGTTTACAGCTATATAAGGTTGAAAAGGTTACTAATAATTATGGTACTAAGAAAAGTTGGATAAATAAGCAGGCAGTAATTAGTCTGTTAGGTAGGGTTTAAGAAAGCTCCGGAGAAATCCGGGGTTTATTTTTTTTACACAAAACTCTTTACAAAGCAAACATACGTTCGTATAATGTAATCAGGAGGCGATTTCATGAAAGTTGTGGCAAAGCCTATTGAGGTTGTAACCTGGACAGATGAAAAGGGTAATATTAATCCAGTTAGATTCCGCTATATTCAGCAGGATGAAAGCTATCGGATTATTAAAGTAGATAAGGTATTATATAAAGAAATGGAAAGATTAGCAGGTAACCTTATGTGGAGGTTTACGTGCCAGAGTGTAATAGGAGCAACAATAAGGACATTTGAGCTTAAATATGAGCTGTCTACCTGCAAGTGGATACTGTTTAAAATCTAAATATAAGGGGATGAAAGGTTTATGGAGAAGTTAACAGAGAGACAAAGAGAGGTACTTGGAATAATTAAGGATTATATAACTACTAATAAAATTGCTCCTACAGTTAGGGAGATATGTGATAGCTGCGGTATAAAGTCTACTTCTACTATACATGGCTATTTAATACGATTAGAAAAGGAAGGGTATATAAGTAGGCTTAAAGACTGTCCTAGGAGCATTAGGGTAAATATTTAGAATAATATTTATGAGGAGACTAAATGGGTATGAAGGAAATATTAAAAAAGCAAATAAAGTATCTTGAGAAATATCAGAATGAAAATGATTTGAATGTAAATGAGGCTTGTGAGGTTGCTAGGACGATTGCTTATATAATTTCATTAGTTCAGGAGAGAGAAAATAGCTATGGAAATGATAATAGAACTCTACTTGAAGATAAGTTAGACGAGACAGGTGCACAAGAGGACATTAACCTATCAAAAAGAGAAAAAGTAACTATGTCAGTAAATGAAGCTGCTTTGTATGCTGGTATGGCCCATGAAAGATTAAGAGAGCAGATACACAAAAAAGATACTGATTTACCATTCTTTTATGTGGGGGCCAGGGTAGCAATAAATAAGAAACAATTTGATAATTGGCTAGATAAGATAAGTCAAGAACATAGAAATTTATAAAAAGAAGGCCATACGACCTTCTTTTTTTGATTATATAATATACACCATTTTTACACCATAGTTACAGGTGGGATTACTTTATATAAGCATAGGTTAGTTAATAGCACCATAAAAATATATAGTTTAGGGTAAATTAGGACAAGCTAGTTAGTAGAAAAATGATTCAGGAGTTCGATTCTCCTAGGGGTCACCATATAACCTTTAAACCTAGTTAGATAGCTGGTTTGAAGGTTTTTTATTTTGATTAAAAATAGATGATGGTGGATATAAAAACTTAGAGAAAAGATAAAGCCCCATATATATTTCAAAATATTTACAGGATTATTGTTTGTTAAAGAAGCACATAATACAAAAGTAAAAATATATATTATAGGTGGCGATTAAATGAGAACACTTTCAGAAATTGAAAATTTATCTTTGGCAGCAGTATTACAATTAGAGTCTGATGGATTAATCATGCAGAAAGCAATAAATGCTTTAATATCAGATGAAGACTTAAAGAGACAATCAGAAGCCAGTATATTAGCAACAGAAGGAAGAATTAAAGCTATGCAACAGTTTATAGTTGAAAACAAAATATCCGTTTCTGAGGAGGCATAGTTACTATGAGAAATATGATTGGAAATTTAATAAAAAACAATGTAGATATAGACGATAAAGGGATAGCTTTAGGTATGCTTTCATCTGCAAAAGAAGCTGCAGATTTGTATCTAAATTCTGCATTAACAAGTAGTACACCTGAATTACGGGCCATATATTCTGCATCATTAATTCAAATGGTTGAAGGTCATACAGCACTTACTGAATTAAGTCTTAATAAGGGCTGGATTAAGCCATATGATAAACCTATTCAGCAGTTAACATGTTCTTATAATGAATCGAAAAAGGTTATTAATGAAAATAAATAGTAATATTTCAATTTCAAGAGCTCAGAGATGGAGCTCTTTTTTCATTTCATATGATGTGCAAAACTTTGAAGAAAGGGTAGCTTAAGCTCCAGCCTATACTTGAGTAGATAGTTATAGGATATAAAAAAACACCGTGCTATTCATTAATGATTATTTGTTAATGAATAGTACGGTGTTTTTTCTTTCTCAATTCAGATTTATTGAGAAAGAAAGAATGGAATTTTGTACTTATAATGTAATACCCAACTGAATTTGGGCACACTTATTTCTTTTTTAGCTGATTAATATTATATATAACTGATACTATGCCAATCACTATTATTAACATAGCGTAGAATACTTGCGAATAACTTGAAGGGGAGGCAAATATGTTGCCGTGTTCAATAAAATTATTCACAATATAAATAAGAGCGACCAAAGAAATAACACTGCTAGCTATTAAGCTAATAATGCATTGAGATTTGCTAAACTGATTGTTCATAATACCACCCCAAATTCGACATATATTTTAATTATACAAAATAGTGGTGTGTATTTCCAGTGCAAGTTAGAGATTGCACTTCTTCTATGATGTCTTACTAATAGAATTGGATATGCTAAATATTAATTTTTATTTAGAAGGAGTTCTTTATTATAGGTAGTAAATGAGGTAGCTTAGAGAACATATTTATAATAAAAAAGAAGAATAAAGGTATATGATGGTATTTGCCAAAATAATTATTTAAAAGGAGGCCCTTTATTCTTCATCTGTAGGCTTAAAATATAGAAGGCTAAAGCTATATTAAAAATATACATTGACAATTAATCTTTAAGGATGGAAATCAAAATAACTTTAGCCTTCAGCAATGAGTGTTCATATATAATGTTACACAATTCGACATAAAATGTCAATAATATTAAGAATATTATGAAAATAACTAAAGAAATAAAATTATTTAGATCAGATATGCCTGCATAACTATAGAAGTGTAGTCTTGGATTAGGATTTATAGTATGAAGAAAGCTTAGAGTTATTCATAGAGAGGGGGGTAAAATATGAAGATTATCAAAAAGTATATGACACAAAATGACTGCTATAAAGCAGGCAGAAAAATAACTCCTAAAGGAATAATGGTACATTCTACAGCAACACCAGGGGTTATGGCAAAATATTGGTTTGCAAGATGGAATAAGGAAGGTGTAAAGAAGTGTGCTCATGCTTTTATTGATGATAAGGAAGTGTGGCAGTACCTTCCTTGGAATCACAGAGCATGGCATTGTGCAGGCTCTGCAAACAATACCCATATTGCTTTTGAGATATGTGAGCCTATGGATTATCACCATAAGGAATATTTCAATAAGGCATGGGACAATGCTCTAGAACTTTGTGTTTTCCTTTGTAGAAAATATAACTTAAAGGCTAAAGATATAATAAGCCATAGGGAAGGACATATAAAAGGAATAGCCTCTAACCATGGTGATCCAGATCATTGGTGGAAGTATCAGGGCAAGACTATGGCAGACTTTAGGAAGGCTGTAGATATTCTTTTATATACTCCCGGGATAGATGCAGAGCCTATAAAGGCAACGAAACCTGTGACTTATACCAGTCCCAAAACTATAAAGGAGGTACAAAGATACCTTAATGCTAAAATCAGTCTAGGATTAGACGTAGATGGCTCCTATGGACCTTTAACTAAGAAGGCTTTAATTATGTACTGGCAAAAGATTGTCGGAGGGTTATCTATAGATGGTTCCTTTGGACCCAAGAGTAAAGCAGCAGCTTCTAAAAATAATCTTAGGAGAGGCTCTAAAGGTGATCTTGTAAGGGTTATGCAAATGGCTTTAATATGTAAAGCACATGATTTAAATCCATATGGAGCAGATGGTTCCTTTGGGGAAGATACAGAAAAGGAATTGAAAGCATATCAGAAGCTCAGGGGGCTTGAAAGTGATGGGGTTTGTGGAAGTAAGACATGGACTTCTTTGCTTAGTTAATAATTGCAAAGGCCTGAGAATAAAGAGTATCCTTAGGGATACCCTTTATTTTCTTGCAAAGAAATATCCTGAAGGTGCATTCTTTAGCTTAAGAAAACCAAAAAGAGGAAATGTATACTTTGTGTGGAATATGTTTATTGTGAAATTTAATGGCTTTGGAAGGGGGATGTGAAAGAGAAAATAACAAATATAATTATTTTGCTTTCCATCATAAGGAGTTTAAAATGGCTAGACATAAAAAATCAAAAAATCCAATAGAACTTGAAATAGGAGGCTTTATTGCGGTATTAATCTATGTATATAC
>JAEXZL010000190.1 GCA_023451395.1 Bacillota bacterium
CTATGAAAGGATTGCCCAAGGTATTTTAAATAAGGCAAAGACCATCAGAGAGGATATTATTACTAAAGCCTATAAAGAAGCGGCAGAAATTGAAAAGTCAGCCTATGAAAAAGGTTATGATCATGGCAAAAGCAATGGGTATGAGGACGGCTATAGAGAAAGCTATGATGCTAATATTGAAAAAGGGAAAAAAGATGCTGCAGAGCTTGTTAGGCAAGGTGAAGATCTTCTACTTTCAGCAAAGAATGCTTATGAGAATTATTTAAGGGATAAGGAACAGGAAATGGTAAGACTTTCTATAACAATAGCTGAAAATATAATAAGAGAAAGCCTTGAAGGATCAGAGGGGCTAAATCATTTGATATTGGAAGCTTTAGAAAGTTCGAAAAGGTCAACAAGTTATATTATTAAAGCTAATTCTGTACATATAGATACCTTAGAAAGAGAAATAGAGAGCTGGAGGAGCAAATTAGCACTTAAGGGCGAGATTTTTCTATTAGAGGATAACTCCTTGCAACCAGGAAATACAGTGATTACAACTGAAAAAGGAAGGGTGGAAGTTGGAGTAGATACTGCACTTAAAAAAATTGCCGAAACTTTAGCTATATAGAGGTGCTTTTATGATTGATTTTAAACTGCTTCAGGAAAAGGCAAATAAACTAACTCCCTTCTATACAGAAGGAATAGTAAAAAAGGTAATTGGTTTAACTCTTGAGGTTGAAGGAATAAGAGCCTTTGTAGGTGAGTTATGCATTATCTATAATGAGGAAAACCATCCTATTAATTGTGAGGTAGTGGGTTTTAAGGAGGATGTAATAATCCTTATGCCTCTTGGTGAGCTCTGGGGTGTATCCCCGGGCTGTAGGGTTGTACCTTCGGGAAATCCTCTCAGCGTGCCCTGCGGGGAAGAGCTTTTAGGTAAGGTAGTGGATGGTTTAGGCTACCCTCTTCAAGGGGAGGCGCTTATTTTAAAGGAAAGCTATCCTCTGGATGCAGCTCCACCAGATCCATTAAAAAGAAGAAGAATTAAAGAGGTGCTTCCAACAGGCGTAAGAGCTATTGATTCTCTTTTGACCTGTGGAGAAGGCCAGAGAATAGGTATCTTTGCTGGTAGTGGAGTAGGTAAAAGTACTACCTTAGGTATGATTGCAAGAGAAGCAGAGGCTGAGGTTAATGTCATTGCTCTCATTGGAGAAAGAGGAAGAGAAGTTTTAGATTTTATTGAGAGAGACCTTGGAGAAGAAGGCATGAGAAAGTCCGTGGTGGTTTGTGCGACTTCGGACAAGCCTGCCCTTATTAGAATAAAAGGTGCTTTAACAGCAACAGCAATAGCTGAATATTTTAGGGATAAGGGAAAAAAAGTAATTCTTATGATGGATTCAGTTACAAGATTTGCTATGGCTCAGAGGGAGGTTGGTCTAGCTATTGGAGAACCTCCAGCAACAAAAGGGTACACTCCATCGGTCTTTGCAATGCTTCCGAGACTTATGGAAAGATCAGGTATGTCAGATAAGGGATCAATTACAGCTTTCTACACTGTATTAGTAGATGGAGATGATTTTAATGAGCCTATAGCTGATGCTGTAAGAGGTATATTAGATGGTCATATAGTATTATCAAGAGCTCTTGCCCATAAAAATCACTATCCAGCCATTGATATATTAGATAGTGTTAGCAGACTTATGTCTGAGATAGCGGAAGCTGATCATAAGAGTGCAGCGTCCCAGGCTAGGGATAACTTAGCTACTTATAAGAATTCTGAGGACTTAATTAATATAGGAGCCTATGTCGCAGGAACTAATAAGGATGTAGATAAAGCAATAACTTATTATCCTGAAATAATAAACTTTTTAAGGCAGGGAATAAACGAAAAAGTCAGCTTTAAGGAGTCTATAAAAACACTTAAGGATATTTTTAGATAAGGAAGTGGCTTATGGAAAGTGCATATAACTTTAAACTTCAAAAGCTTTTAGACATAAGGATAGATTTAGAAGAGGAAAGCAAAAGAAGCTTTCAAAGGGTTCAGGGGGAAAAGCTTAAGGTAGAGGAGCAACTAGAGGATCTTCAGAATAGCTATGAGAAGTATACAGAAGTAAAGTATGATGAGACTCTCATTGAGAAAAAAATAAAGAGAAATTATTTAAATTCTTTATCTTTTACTATAGAAGAGACAGAGAAAGCCTTAGAGAAGAAAGAAAATGAACTGATGAAGTGCCTTGAGGATTTGAAACTTAAACAAATAAACAGAAAAACCGTTGATACCTTAAAAGAAAAGGAATATATAGAATTTTTACTAGAACAAAACCTTAAGGAGCAGAAGCTAAACGATGAATTTGCTCTATATGGGTATATAAGACAGACTGCTGAAGGGAGGTGAGAAAAATAATAGATTTAAAGGGAATGGTATTAACAGACACTACACTTCCGTTAAAATCTTCTTTTCAAAGAAACAGTATTGAAAGAGGAACATCTTCAAAAGAAAAAGCAGATATAGGATTTAAGGATACATTAAATAATACAAAGGAAAAGCATGCCACTGAAAAAGCTTCATTAGTGCAGGAAAAGGATGAAAGTAACTCTTTAAAAGATAAGGAGCTAAATGAAACAGATCTTTTAGAGGAAATCTCTTGCATATTAATGGAAATGGAGAAGGAAAACCCTGAAGCTTTTGCCTTTTTGGCACTTTTAGCACAAAAGATACTTTCCTCCGTAAACATTGATAATAAAGACGGGATTAATAATGGAGAGAACCTGATTCAAGAAAACAAAGGACAAAGTATTACTGCCATTGATTTTTTAAGGAAAGTTATAGTGGACGGAAGTCTTTCTAAAGCTATAGAAGATAAATCTTGTATTCATGGCGGAATCAATAATCCCTTAGAGGCTTTTGTAGATAACTCTCAGTTTAATGACAAGCTATTGGAAATAATATCTCTTATGAGGGGAAGCGAAACAGGAGATATTCTCAAAAAATTGCTGACTGCTGAACCAGAGCAAAATATGTTGAACCTTATTTCTACACTGGAAATACCCCAAGATGATATAACACCAGAAGGTACCTCCTCACAAATATACTTTAAGGATTCTTCAGATATATACACTAAGGATATCTCAGAAAATATCAATGGAGCTAATATTGGAATATATGCTAAAAATTCCTTTGTTAAAAGTTATTCTAGTGAAGGCTTTAAGGAGAACTCTGAGGAAAGTCCTGGTAAGGATAGCTCAATGAAGGAAATGAAAATTTTAGAGAGCATAGCTAAAAGTGGAGAGGGAGAAGGGATTCTAGGCGCCTTTCAAGGAGTTATGAGAGGAGAAAGCATAAGAACTACAGAACCTACTGCTGTACAGCCTATGATTATAAATGAAGACACCTTTAGTGAAGATATGGTTAAAGTAATTAAATACATAGATAGAGAAAATCTAAAAGAGCTAAAGCTTCAGATTAATCCTAAGGAGCTTGGGAACCTTATAATAAAGGTTACTTTAGAGGGAAATATTCTTAAGGCAAGCTTATCCCCTTCTTCAAAGGAAGCCTATCATCTTTTGAATAATAATCTTTCAGAGCTAAAGGCAAATCTTCAATCTGGTGATATAAGCTTTAAGAATATAGAGCTTAATATATATCAAGAGGATACAACCTATTTTTCCCAAGGCTTTGGAGATGGTTTCCAAAGGGAAGAGAGAGGAGAAAAATCTCATGATTATATTAAAGGACAGAGCAATAAAGAAGATGATTATCATGAGGTGGAAATTGTAAAGGAACAAGAAAAAATTAATGGATTAAATAAACTTGTATAGGAGATAAAAAATGAGTGAAATTAATTCAAACTATATTTATGGAAATTCCGCGACTAAAAGAGGAACAACCATCACAGCTCCAGGAAAGGATATGGACAAAAACTCCTTCCTGAGAATATTAGCTGCTGAGCTTGCAAATCAAGATCCTACAAACGCTGCAGACTCTACTCAATATGTAACACAGATGGCACAGTTTGTATCAATGGAGCAAATGACAAATCTAAATAACACCATGAGCTTTTTTGCTAACAATTCCTTAGTAGGTAAGGGAGTAACTTTAAAAACCTATGATGCCAATGGAAATCAGTATACAGGAATAGTAAAGGCCGTTACCAGAATTGGCTCGGAGAATTACATAAGCGTTTTAATAAATGAGGGTGGTACTAATACCTATAAGGATTTTAAAGAGAGTGATATTGAGACGATTCTAGATGTTCCAAACTATAATTTAGATAGTTTAACAGGGAATATGTCCCTTCTTACCTCAGCGGCATTGATAGGTAAAAATGTTGAATTCCAGGTAAAAGATGGGGAGGATACAACCACTTATAAGGGCAAGGTTTTAGAGGTGTTTAGAGATGCTGGAACCATAAAGCTTAATGTTAAATTAGATGATTCAGAAACAATTAAGACCTTTACTCTAGGTGAGCTTACAAAGGTTTCATAAGAATAAGAGGTGTAAATATGAGCTATCGCATTGTAAATGGCAGGCCATATCCTCTAGAGGACATATCAACTATATCCTCAAAGGAAAGGCTAGGGATTAAAGAAAATAGAAGCTTAGAGCAGGGAGAAAGCTTCAAGAGCTATTTTACAAAGGAACTTAATAAAGTAAAGGACTATAAGATTTCTGCCCATGCACAAGAAAGAATAGAAGCCCTTAATCTTAAAGAAGGGGATTTAAAGAAAATAGGGGATGGGATAGAAATGGCTAGAAATAAAGGCAGTAAAAATACTCTTATTTATTATAAGGATGTTGCTTTTATTGCCAGTGTTGAAAACAGCACCTTGATAACAGCCATAGAAAAGGAAAGAGCTAGAGAAAATATAGTTACTAATATTGATAGCATGGTAATGCTATAGGCTGGACCGAATATGGAGGCCTAGCTCTGTGGAAGGACAGAAGCAGAGCAGCAACAAATATTAACATAAAATATTAGGAGGTCAATAACATATGTTTAGAGGAATGTTTTCCGGAATAAGCGGAATGAAGGTAAATCAAACAAAACTCGATGTTATAGGAAATAATATATCCAATGTAGGTACTACAGCCTTTAAGGCATCAAGAGCAAGATTCCAAGATATGCTAAGCCAAAGCTATAGCGATGCTAAGGCACCAGCGCAGAATACCGGTGGTATAAACCCAAGTCAGGTGGGCCTAGGAGTTCAATTAGCATCTATAGATACCATAATGTCTCAAGGATCAATGCAGCCTACTTCTAGAAACCTAGATTTCGCCATTGATGGAGATGGATTTTTCATGGTGGCTAAGGGACCAAAGGTATTTACCGATGGTGCTGTTCAAGTGAATCATAGTGCAGGAACTCATAGCATTATAGACCAAAGCTTACAAACCTCAGGATTACAGCTTTTTTATACAAGAGATGGAGCCTTTTCTCTAGATGAGGAAGGAAATCTATTAACGGGAGATGGTTATAGGGTTCTTGGCTATTCCTTATCTAATGATAGTACTGCCACAGAAGCAACGGCAAAGACTCCCTCTACAATAAGTGCTGGGGGATTTAACTTCCGTTTTGGTGCTGGATCTGCTTTAAATGGGTATAGGATAGTAATGGGTAATATTGGTCCGCAAACTGCTGCATCGGCCTCTGTAGATAAGTCCACTAAAACTATAACTATAAATGGAGATTTTTCTTCAGAAAGTGGAGTTACTTCAGAACAGATGGAAAATGCATTAAACAAGGCTTTAAATACTGCTAGTATAGGACAAATTGCTTATGTTACCGGTAAAGCAACTACTGTTGCTGGAATTGCTTCAGACAGAATTCTAGGTGGTTCTGATGCCTTAAAGCCTGGCTCCATTAGCTTTGGAGGATTTAATCTTAAGTTTGGTGAAGGAGATGAGCTTAATGGTTATTCTCTTGAACTAGGTAATATTACTGATCCTCAATTTAATGCAGAGATAACAGATGATAAGGTGATTAAAATAAATGGTAATTTCACTGGAAGTACTTTAACTTCCGCTGAGCTTAAAAGTATATTAAATAAAGCTCTTCAGGATAAGGGTATAAGCCAGAGGGTTTCTGAAATAACTGGAAATCAAATTAACTTCCCAGCATTAAGTGCTACAATTCAACCTAATGCGGAAGATCCTACTAAAGCACCATTGAATCAAACCATTGCAGGCTTTAATTTTTCTTTCCCTAACAGCAGTTATGCTGGAAAAACTATAGTGTTTGAAACAATAAGTGAAGGCTCTCTTGACGTGGATGTTACAGGCAATACCATAACTATAACGGGTGACTTTGTAAAGGGCGGTTTTACAGCTGATAACTTAAAGACAGCAATTAACTCCAAATTAGGTCCAGATGATACAAATCATATTGGGGTAACTGGTAAGTTTTCTTTAAGCAGTGGTCTTGTTTCCAGTGCCTTAGAAGGAGGCACAGCACTTAAAAGTCCCGGGGCAGTTACCTCTTGTGGGTTAGATTTTACCTTTGAAAGTGGAGCAGCTTTAAATGATTATATTATTCAAGTGGGTAAGATTTCTCAAGGAACTGCAACCTCTGCAGATATTGATACTACAAATAAAAGAATAATAATCAATATGGATTTAGTTTCTCAAAAGGGTACAAATGCTCTAGCAATACAGAATGCAATTAATAAAGCTCTTGAAAATAAGGGTATTGATCAAAGACTATCTGTTTCAGGTATCCCTACTCAAATATATGATACAGAATCCAATATTACTGATGGTGGTACACCGGTACAAAGTATAGATGTTAATGGTGAAATAAATTATATTAACGGAAATCTTGATCTTAAGTCCTATGATAGTAATTTGAAGTCTTTAAGAATACCTGAAAAAATTAAAATAGCTGGAACTGATGAATATCTCAGAGTTAAAAGTTTTACCATAAGTAACGAGGGAGTAGTGAGTGCTGTCTTAGAGGATGGAGGTATAGCTGCTATAGGACAGTTAGCTATTGCATCCTTTAGAAATACTGTTGGTCTTACAAAGATGGGAGGAAACACCTATCAGCAGTCAGTTAACTCTGGAGAGCCCATTGTAAGAAGCGGAGTAGGTACTTTAGGTGAAGATAACAGCAAAGGTTATGGAGACATACTTCAGGGAATGCTTGAAATGTCAAATGTTGACCTTGCTGAACAATTCACAGAAATGATTATAACTAATAGAGCCTTCCAAGCAAGTGGAAAGATGATAACCACTGGTGATGAAATACTTCAGGATATTATTAACCTTAAGAGATAAGCTTTTATAAATCAGCCTTAAGAGGAGGAAAGCTTCCTCTTAAGGTAATAAGGAGGAACTTATTTTGATAAGTTTAAGAGCTTTAAACCATAGAGAATTCATTTTAAATTCTGACCATATAGAAAAGCTTGAAATTGTCCCAGAGACACTTATTACCTTAACTAATGGGAAAAAATATATGGTACTGGAATCACCAGAAGAGGTTATAGAAAAGATAATATACTTTAAGAAGAAAATTTATAATGCTGGTTATTAGGGGGTGGCAACATGAAGAAACATGATTTTTTAACAACTGTGGGCTTAGTACTGGGAACAGTTATGTTAATCTGGGGAATGGCTGTAGGAGCAAAACTTATAATATTTTGGGACTTTGCATCGGTGATAATAACCATAGGAGGATCTTTCTGTGCTTTGTTAATCAATTACCCCTTTAAAGATGTAAAGAACATATTAAAAGTAATGGGGAAGACTTTTTCTGGGAGTGAAAGAACTGGCTTTGAATCAATCAATCAGTTTACTGAGCTATCCCGCAAGGCAAGGAGAGAAGGCTTGCTATCTTTAGAAGATGAGATAGCTGCTCTAGAGGATGATTTTCTTAAAAAGGGATTGCAGATGGTTGTGGATGGCATTGAGCCTGAAACCATAAGAGAAATAATGGAACTTGAAATTACAGAAATGGAAAGCAGGCATAGTAAAGGCATTGGCTTACTTAAGGCCTGGGGAGGATATGCTCCAGCCTTTGGTATGATTGGAACATTAATAGGTCTTATCCAAATGCTTGCTTATTTATCTGACTCTAATGCTATAGCATCAGGTATGGCAAAGGCATTGATAACAACCTATTATGGAGCTATTATGGCTAACTTAGTTTTTAACCCTATGTCCGCAAAGCTTACTTTAAAAAGTGAAGAGGAGGCATCAGGTAAAGAGATGATGCTTGAGGGAATACTAGCCATACAATCCGGAGTAAATCCAAGAATAGTAGAGGATAAGCTTGTTAGCTATCTTCCACCAGCGGAGAGAAAAAAGTACAGAGAGCAGCAGATAACAGAAGGGGTGATTGAAGGTGCCTAGGAAGAAAAAGGATAAGCCTGAGGGGCTAAGGGGAGATGAATGGATAGCTACCTATTCTGATACAATAACGCTTCTTCTAACCTTTTTTATTCTCTTGTATTCTTTCTCTTCTGTAAACGAGCAAAAGCTTAAAGAAATATCTACTGCTCTGCAGATAGTTTTAAGCGGTCAATCTGCGGACAGCATTTTAGAGCATAACCTTGAAGACGGAACAGAGCCTATTATAGGAGACATAGATACACCTAATCCTGATAACATGGATGGCGAAAAGCTAGATATGTATAATACCATAAGTGCTTTTATCGATAAAAACAAGCTAGAAGCTACTGTGGAAGTTAAGGAAGATGATAGAGGAATAATAATTCAGCTAAAGGATAATATACTCTTTCAATCTGGTAGGGCGGATTTAAGAGAGGAGAGTAAATCTATCTTAGATAAGATTAGCGGGCTTCTCTTAACCTTTCCAAATAAGATCATTATCGAGGGCCATACAGATAATGTTCCAATGCATAATGAGATCTTTGACAGTAACTGGGAGCTTTCTGCTATTAGAGCAGTGAATGTGGTAAGGTACTTCGTGGATGAAAAAAAGCAGGATGCATTGAGGTTTTCAGCAGCGGGATATGGAGAACAAAAGCCAATTGCTGAAAATACTAGTGTTGAAGGTAGAGATAAGAATCGAAGGGTTAATATACTAATAATTGCAAGTGTAAAGGATGGGGAATGATGGGGGAAAATAAAAAAATGGAGAAAAAAAAGCCTATATTAGTAACAGTGATTATTTTACTTGTTATTACTTTAACTGGAGCAGGAGTTTTTGCAGGAGTATATATATCTTCAAAAAGAGTTCTTCCTGTTCAGGCTCAAGTGAATAATGCTGTAGAATTAGCAACCTTACCTCTAGATGAATTTTTAGTAAATCTAGCAGATGAAGGTTCCAAAAGATATTTAAAGGTTGTAATATACATCTCTTATGATGGAAAGAATAAGGCACTTACAGAGGAGCTGGCATTAGATAGAATCAAGCCTATATTAAAGGACTCAGCGCTAACAGTAATTAGAAGCAAAAAATCATCAGACTTTGCAACTATAGAAGGAACAGAAACTGTAAAAAAGGAACTGGTAGATAAATTTAATTCAAGAATTCAGAATGGAAAAATTATTGAAGTACTTTTCCCAGAACTGATTATTCAATAGAAAGAGATAACATATGGATATATTTTTTGAAATTTTTAAAGTAATTTTCTATCTAATATTTATTATACTATTAATCTACATATCACTAAGATTCAGTAAGAGTCACTTCAAGGATTTAAGGGGCAAGGGAAATATTGAAGTTATAGAAAAGGTTCAAATTTCAAAGGAAAATGCCTTAATAATTATAAAGTTTGGCGATAAAGGATATTTGTTAAATTCTTCCCCTAAAGGGGTAAACACCATAGAAAAGCTCAGCCAAGAAGAAATTGATTCAGTAATTAAGAAAAAAGAAGAAAGAGCTGAAGAAAGTGCTCAAGAGCTTAACAGGCTTATGGGAAAATTTAATGTTAAAGGACGACTAAAGGGATGGAAATGAAAAAAAAATCATTAACAATAGCTTTAATTACTATAATGCTTTTGATAGTTTGTTTCGGTAGTTCTGTACAAGCGGAACCAATAAATATTCAGCTTCCAGAACTAACAGGAGGAGACAATCCATCTGCTTATGTATCAAATATAAGACTCCTTATTTTATTAACCATTTTAACACTCCTTCCATCATTTATTATAATGATGACTTCCTTTACAAGGATAATAGTGACCTTCTCCTTTTTAAAGGGAGCTTTGGGAACTCAGCAGTCTATTCCAAATCAAATTTTTATTGGACTAGCACTATTTTTAACAATATTTATTATGACACCTGTTTATAACGAAATAAATAATGAAGCTCTTATGCCTTTCATGAATAATGAGATAAATCAACAGGATGCACTGGAGAGAGGATCAAAGCCCCTTAGAGAATTTATGCTAAGACAAACACGTGATAAGGACCTTCAATTATTTGCTGATCTATCAGATCTTAAGGAGGAAGAGCTTACTAAGGAAGGTATTCCTCTTTATGTCGTAATACCAGCTTTTGCTATAAGCGAACTAAAAACAGCCTTTCAAATTGGTTTTCTGCTATATATACCTTTTTTAATTATAGATTTAGTGGTTGCAAGTGTTCTTATGTCTATGGGTATGTTCATGCTTCCGCCAGTTATGATATCACTACCCTTTAAGCTTTTGCTTTTTGTAATGGTAGATGGATGGCATGTACTAATAAAATCATTAATAATGAGCTTTACATAGGGAAAGAAAAAATAAAATCCATTAGGAGAGATGGCAAATGAGTGAAAATCTAGTTATAGGAATTTTAAAGGAAGCTATAAGCACAGGACTTCTAATAGCTGCTCCAATTTTAGCAGTTTCACTGCTAGTTGGACTTATTATAAGCATATTTCAAGCAACTACACAAATTCAGGAGCAAACTCTAACCTTTGTTCCAAAGCTTATTGCCATTGGGGTAGTAGGAATATTATTTGGAAATTGGATGCTTCATAATTTGCTTAATTTTACCAATAGAATTTTTGATCTTATAGCAACCATAACCTTATAGGTGATAAATTGTTTGATACTGCCTATTTAATCCTAACTCTTTTAATATTTATAAGATTAATTACATTTTTTTCACTTATACCTGTTCTCTTTCCCACAGGTACACCAGCACAGCTGAAAATTGCCTTTTCACTGCTTTTGGCTTTTATAGTTTCTACATATTTTCAAGGTACTGCCTTGGATCTTAATACTAGCTATAGCTTTATTTCAGCAATTATAAATGAAGTTATGTCAGGTATGATTTTAGGTTTAACAGTTAACTTAACCTTTGAAGCCTTCCGCATTTTAGGAAGCCTTTTGGATATGCATATTGGTTTATCAATGCTTTCATTCTTTGATCCAAATTCCAAAAGTAATTCTACACTGATAGAAAGGTTATTCTATACAATTGCTATCACTCTGTTTTTAATAAGTGACGGACATCATCTTTTAATTAAGATAATGATAGAAAGCTATACTATAGTACCTTTAGGAAGAACAATTATATTTCAGGAAAGCATAGTGCACTTCTTCGGAATTTTTATAAGCAGCTTTCTTCTTGCATTAAAGCTTGCACTTCCAATTATTTTAATTATTATTCTAACAGATATAACTCTAGGACTTGTAGCAAGAGCTGTTCCTCAGCTTAACGTTATGATTATCGGTTTGCCAATTAAGCTTGTTATAGGCTTAGCTGTAGTTGTAATTTCTCTTCCGATTATTCTAAGGGGAATGGCTTCAGCCTTTGATGGACTTCCGGAGCTGATAAGAGGAATACTAAAGGCAGTGCCCATTGGAATTATTTTTGCTTCCGAGGAAAAAACAGAGGAAGCTACTCCTAGAAAAAAATCAGAAGCAAGAAAAAAAGGGCAGGTAGCAAAAAGTAAAGAGGTGAATTTAGCTTTAACTCTTTTAGCCTGTACTCTGCTATTAGCATCTTTAAGCGGATACGTTACTGGTAACTTAAGAAGCCTATTAATATACTTTTTAAATCAAGATTTTTTGACAACTATAGATTATTTAAGCCTTCAAAAATTTATGGCTGTTGCATTATGGAAGATCGCATTAATTTATCTACCTATAGCTATTCCTATTATGTTAATGGGTGTCCTTGCAAACTTTATACAAACAGGCTTTATACTATCTTCTGAACCAATAAAGCCACAATTGTCAAAACTAAATCCTATTAGTGGTTTTAAAAGGATGTTTTCAAAAAAAAGTTTTATGGACTTACTTAAAAATTTAGCTATTGTGGGCATCGTAGGATATATAGGTTATGGATATATAAGAGATAATTATTCGCAAATTTTAACTTTGGGAAACCTATATCTTCCATCCTTAGGGGTGGAGCTTAAAAATCTTTTTATAAGCATATTCTCAAAGGTGACATTAGTGATGGTGATAATTGCACTAGTAGATTTTATTTATCAAAGATATAGCTTTAATAAGGATTTAAAAATGACAAAGCAGGAAATAAAGGAAGAATTTAAGCAAGATGAAGGAGATCCTCAGCTTAAGTCAAAAATAAAGCAAAGGCAGAGGGAGATAGCTAGCAGAAGAATGATGCAGGCGGTTCCTGAGGCTACAGTAGTAGTAACAAATCCTACTCATTATGCCGTGGCTTTAAAGTATGAAGATAGCGCCATGGCAGCTCCAAAGGTAGTTGCTAAAGGGGCAGATATAATAGCTCTTAAAATAAAGGAAATAGCTAAGGCAAACAATGTTCCAATTATTGAAAATCGACCCCTAGCTAGGAGGCTCTATGATGAAGTTGATCTAGAAAAAGAGATACCCCAAGAAATGTATCAAGGGGTAGCGGAGCTCTTAGCTGCGCTATATAAGCTTAAAAAAGGCAGATAAAGGACGGTACAGGTATGGGTGAAATGAAGAATATTAATTTTAAGAGCAAAATAGATATTGTTGTTGCCTTTGGGGTAATAGGCATTGTATTGATGATGATAATACCTCTTCCTGCAGCGATTTTAGATATATTATTGGTGCTTAACATCACTTTTTCTTTAGTAATATTATTAATTACTATGTTTACCACTGAGGTTCTGCAGTTTTCTATATTTCCAACTCTACTACTAATAACAACTCTATTTAGATTAGCTCTTAATATATCCTCAACTAGATTGATACTAAGAGATGGCGAGGCAGGAGCTGTAATTGAGGCTTTTGGTAATTTTGTTACCGGAGGAAATTTTATTGTAGGTATTATAATCTTTTTAATTATCGTAATTATTCAATTTATAGTAATTACCAGCGGAGCTGGAAGAGTTTCAGAGGTATCTGCTCGCTTTACCTTAGATGCTATGCCTGGAAAGCAGATGAGCATTGATGCAGATCTTAATGCAGGTATTATTGATGAATTAACTGCCAGAGTGAGAAGAAAAAATTTGCAATCTGAAGCGGATTTTTATGGAGCTATGGATGGTGCTTCAAAGTTTGTTAAGGGTGATGCCATTGCAGGTATCATTATCACAGTAATTAATATTCTAGGGGGTATAATAATTGGAATATTAATGCTGGATATGGGTGCTATGGAAGCTATGGAGCGGTTTACTACTTTAACTATAGGTGATGGCCTTGTAAGTCAGGTTCCTGCACTTCTAATATCTACGGCTTCCGGTGTGTTGGTAACTAGAGCAGGTAGTGATGAAAATTTTGGTAATCAGCTTGGTAAACAACTTACTGCCTTTCCTAAGGTAATAGCAATTACAGCTGTTGTGTTATTATTAATGGCCTTTACAGGTCTTCCAAAGGTG
>JAEXZL010000194.1 GCA_023451395.1 Bacillota bacterium
TCCCCAGCCTGTGGATGAGATTGAGTGGTAGAATGAAAAAAGCATTGTTAAAGGATACATTTAGAGAAATTAAAGGAAGCATTGGGCGGTTTTTGGCCATATTTGCTATTGTGACATTAGGAGTTTCCTTCTTTTCAGGAATAAAGGCCACAGGACCAGATATGAGGATAGCAGGAGATACTTATTTTGATGATAATCGATTTATGGATATAAGGCTTGTATCTACCTATGGCTTTAATGAGACAGATATTAACGCAATAAAAGAAGTGGAAGGGGTAGATGGCATTCTTCCCACTTATTCCATGGATGCCTTAGTTAACGTTGATGGTAAGGATAAGGCTCTAAAGGTTTTTGCACTGCCTCTGGATAAGCTTAATAATCCCGATGAGAATTATATAAACAGACCAACTCTTGTGGAAGGTAGATTTCCAGAAAGCCCAAATGAAGCAGTAGTGGAAAAGGAAGCTATCATTTCAAATAATATAACTATAGGAAGCAAGCTAAAGCTTATGTCTGGTACTGATGAAGAGATAAGCGAAAACTTAAGTGTTGATGAATATACTATAGTAGGAATCGTAGAAACTCCTTATTATATTTCCTATGAAAGAGGAACCACAAGCATAGGAAACGGAAAGCTTTCAGCTTATATAATGGTACCTTCTGAAAATTTCACCACAGAGGTTTACACGGAGGTATACATAACCTCTGAGGCAGCAAGAGCTGTTGGAAGCTATGATAAGGAATATGATGAAATCATAGATGACCTTAAGGAGAGGCTTGAAAATACAGCACTGGCAAGGGAAGATGGCAGATATAATGAAATAATGGCAGAAGCTCAGGAGGAGCTTTCTAAAGCGAAGGCGGAGCTTCAGGATGGGGAGGCTACCTTCAATAAGGAGATAGCAGATGCTGAGAAGAAGCTAGCTGACGGTAGAAGAGAAATTGAAAAAGGTGAAAGTACCCTAGTCAAGGAAGAAGCAGACTTTAATAAGAAAATTAAGGATGGAGAGGCAAAAATAGCTGCAGGGAAAAAGGAGCTGCAAGAGGGAGAAGAAAAGTATAAGGAGAGCTATGCAGCCTTTCAGAGCCAAAAGGAGAAGGCAGAGAAAGAACTTGCAGCAGCAAAAGCTGAATTAGACGCTTCAGAGGAGAAGGTTCTTCAAGGAGAGGCTCAGCTAGAGCAGATGAAATATAAGCTTGCCAATGACACAACCCTTACTCCTGAAGAGAGAGTATATCTGACACTAACAATAGCAGCTATGGAACCTCAAATTACTCAGGGGAGAAAGGATCTAGAGGCAGGTAAGGCAGAATACCAAAGGGCAGTGGCGGAGCTTAATGCAGGAGAGGCACAGCTTAAGGAGGCTAAGGCAACCTTAGATGCTTCAAGAGCTACTATTGAGAGAGAGGAAAAAAACTTAAAGGAAGGTAAGGCAAAGGGAGAAAGAGAATTTGCTTCTGCTAGAGCAGACCTTCAAAAGGCTAAAGCAGACCTTCAAGAAGGGGAAGCTGAATATAATAAAGCTAAAGCAGAAGGGGAGGAAGAGCTTCAGAAGGGCAGAGATGAAATTGCAGATGCAGAAAAGGAAATAGCTGACCTTGAAAAGCCAGAATGGTTTGTCTTAGGACGAGATACCAACTTTGGCTTTATGGAATATGGTGCTGCAGCAGATAGAATGGATGCTATAGCTGCTGTGTTCCCAGTATTTTTCTTCCTAATAGCAGCCTTGGTATCTTTAACTACTATGACTAGAATGGTGGATGAGCAGAGGATTAACGTAGGAACCTATAAAGCCTTAGGCTATAGTAAAGCAGATGTGGCATCAAAGTATATTTTATATGCCGTTCTGGCAAGTGCCTCTGGAGGAATTATAGGAGTATTAATTGGATTTCAATTATTCCCAAGGGTTATATTTGATGCCTTTACAATGATGTATACCCTACCGAGGTTTTATGCAGAGTTTCACTATTTCACAGCAATTGCAGCGGTGTCTATTTCAGTACTCACTACAGTTATTGCTACCTGGATGGCCTGCAACAAGGAGCTTATGGCTACGCCATCACTTCTTATGAGACCAAAGGCACCAAAGCTTGGTAAGAGAATATTTCTTGAAAGAATTAATTTTATTTGGAAGAGATTTAGCTTTATTCAAAAGGTTACTGCAAGAAATATCTTTAGATATAAAAAGCGTTTCTTAATGACGGTAATAGGAATTGGAGGCTGCACAGCACTTCTTCTTGTAGGCTTTGGCCTTAAAGATTCCATATTGGATATTGTAAACAAGCAATTTGGAGAGATATTTACTTATCAAATGGCTGTGGATTTAAAGGAAGATGCTCTTTCTCAGAAAGGAAAGCAGATCTTAGAGGCTATTGATAATGAAAATAGGATTAGCGATTATACATTGATAGAGGAAAAAAATATTCAGTTAACCCTAGATGGTATAAACAAGGATGTTACACTTATAACTCCTGAAGATCCATCAGAGCTTTATTCCTTTATTACCCTTAGAACAAGAGTGAAGCATGAAACCTTGACTCTTTCAGAAGAAGGGATAATAATTACGGAGAAACTTGCTAAGGGCCTTGAGGCAAAGACTGGAGATACCCTTGATGTAAAGGTGGATAATGACATTGTAGATAAGGTAAAAATAATCGCAATTACAGAAAATTATGCTGGTCATTATGCTTATATGACTCCTGGACTTTATGAAAAGGTGTTTAAAGCTTCACCGGAGTACAAAAAGATAATGGCAAAGGTTTCTGGAGAAGGGGAGGAATTTGAATATAATCTTTCTAAGGATATTTTAGAAAATGATGATATTTCCTCTGTAAGCTTTACTACCACTATGGCAAACAAGTTTCAAGAGGTTGTGACTAGCCTTGACTATGTTATGATAGTTCTCATAGTATCTGCAGCCTCCCTAGCTTTTATAGTGCTTTATAATCTTACTAATATAAATGTTAGTGAGAGATTAAGAGAAATAGCTACTATAAAAGTTCTAGGTTTTTATGATAAAGAGGTATCAGCTTATGTATATCGAGAAAATTTAGTGCTTTCTGCAGTAGGTACGGGCTTTGGACTGATTCTAGGAATTTTCCTTCATCAATTTGTTATTGTAACCTCAGAAGTGGAAAATCTGATGTTTGGAAGAACCATAAAGCCTATGAGCTATGTTTATGCAGCAGTGCTTACCATGGTCTTTGCAGTAGTAGTAAACTATGTAATGTTTTATAAGCTTAAAAAAATAAAGATGGTTGAATCCTTAAAATCCGTAGATTAGGATGAGGGAAATAAAGCCGCGGTATTTCCGTAAAGGCAGCTTTTCGTATAAGCTGGCCTTGCGGTGATATCGTGGTTTTTTTCTTTAAGATCTGTAACTTAATTTTTCTTTGGGTAAATATTTGTAAATAATTTAAAGAGTTATTTAGTATAGATAGATATTTAGCTTTCTATTTATCAGATAATTTAGTAAAATCTAGATATAATGAAAAAATTGACAGCATGAGGAGGTATTATATGTATATTATGGGGATTTCGGAGATGTTAGATAAGGCTATTGAAATACTTAAAAAGAATTTTAAAGCAGTATTTCTATATAATCTTGTTTATGGAATAATAACTATTGTAGTGAGTGTTGTTCTTTTATTGATACTCAGCGTTGTAAGCATTCCCCTATTTATGATTGGTGACCTTGGGATTGGGGTAATTTTTTATATATCCCTATTAGTTTTAATCTTTGGAAGTATTTCATTATCTTTTAATGCAGGTATCATAAACATTTCTTCAAAGGCACTAAAGGGGGAAGGAACTACTGTAGGAGAAGGAATTTCCCTTTCTTTTCAGAGTACATCTAAGATTTTTGCTATCATGTTTTTTTCAATAATCGCCTTTCTTCCGGTTGTTGCAATTTTTTATTTTATTGTGAGGGGATTCTTTGATACCTTTGAGGATATTTGGTATTCAAGCCTTAACTTTGCTAATCTTGAATGGCTTACCTTTATAATTATTCCACTAATTTTGCTACTTGTCATAAGCTTTGTTGTCCTTGTGTATTTAACCTTTCTAATCTTTGCATTGCAGGAGTTAATTATTGAGAATAAGGGTCCTTTAGAATCAATAAAGGGCAGTATTTCTCTAGTAAAGGACAGTTTTTTTAAATTATTTAAGTATCATCTTTTAGGAATAATCACTGTCTTTGGAATGAGATATTCCTTTGAGAGCATAGTTGTAATCCTTACAGCAATAATATTTCTAATTAGTAAGCTATTTAATATTGATCAGGATTTTCAGATACTTTTTACTTCCCTCTACGGAATAATGTCTTTTCCTCTAGGGATTATGTTATGGCTTGTGATAATGCCAATTTTAACAATAATAATAACTATTTATTATTATAATCAACGTTTTAAAAGAGAGGGCCTTGATATATATTACAGGCTTCAGGATATTAAGAAAACTAGAAAGGAATAAACTAAGTGAAGATATTAAGCCTAAGAATCGCAAGTGAGCAGGACTTTCGAGAAAGTGTATATGATATTGTAAACAGTCCTCAGTACAGCCATCTGAAAAGTGTTAAAAATAAGGCTCTTCAAGGTTTCTTTCAGAAACTTAATAATTGGTTTGAGGATTTATTTAAAAAAGCCTTTGGATCTTCTTCTTCAGTGGCAGAAAATAGTGATGTAATATCAGCAATATTTACTGTAATAGCAGTTATAGGAATTTTTGCACTTATTATATTTCTTATTCTGAGAGCCAAGAACAATTATTATAGAAGGCCTAAGGAAATACTTGGGGAAGAGATACATGAGGACACTACACCGTTATCCCTAAGAAAACAAGCAAGAAGCCTTGGAGACAAGGGAGAATTAAGACAAGCTATACGCCTTGAATACATTGCCCTGCTTCTGCTTCTTCATGAAAACAAAAGCCTTTATCTTGAGGATAGCATGACTAACTATGAAATATACCTTTCTTTGAAGAAGGATGGGTTTTATAGTTTGAAGGATATGGAAGAGCTTATGGGTACCTTTAACTACACATGGTACGGAGGTAAGGAGTGCCCCTTAGATAGATATTTAAGTTTTCAGAAGAAAAGTGAGGAGCTATGGAATGAGGTGATGACAGATGAAAAAAAGAGTAAGTAAGGAGCTTCTTTTAATTTTAATACTCATACCTGTGCTTATCTTCATTGCCTATTCCATAGGGGTAAGAAAGGAAGGTAGTCTTCCTAATTTCTCAGTGATTAATAAGGGCAAGTATGGCTACAGCATATTTTATGAAAGCCTAAAGAAGCTTGGTTATCCAGTGGAAAGGAGCTTAGGTTCTATTATGGTACAACCATCGGATAATGCTCAGCTTATAACCTACAATAGTGATGTAGATATAAATAGCCAGGAAGTACAGGATTGGATTTATAAAGGGGGAACCTTAATTTATATATCTGATAACCCTTTTAAATATATCAGCTATGGTGAGATGGTAGAGGAGAGCATGTATTACAGGATATATGAATTCAATAAAGGCAAGCTTTTAATTGCAGATGTGAAGCCCATAATGAATATTAATCTTGCAAAGAACTCCTCTGAGGGATATGAAATCTTAAAGGCTATAGATAGCCTTTCCTATGAAAAGCTAAACTTTAATGAGTATTATTTATTTTTGGGACAAGAGACCAACAGCTTATGGGGAGCTACTCCAATAGGAGTTAAGCTATTACTGTACCAGTTTATACTGACTCTTGCGGCCATCTACTATTTTAAAGGTAAAGGCTTCGGTAAGCCTATCCCTTATTATGAGGAAGTGGAAAGGGAAGAGAATGAATATATTTATAACACTGCCTTTATATATAGAAGAGCAGGGACCTACGACATAATGGTAAAAGCTTATTACGGTCAGCTTCTTAGGAGCCTGAGAGCTACTCCAGAGAACTTTATAGGTCTTTGGGAACAGAGGGAGCTTCCAAATCTTAAGGAGGCAAAGAGACTACAGAGCCTTATGAAGAATTTTATTTCCTATGACTTTTCTAAGAAGGACAATAGGAAAAAGGAATGTTTGAAAATAATTTACCTTATTGAGGAATTGAACATAATTTTATTGAAAAGGAGAGGACTTAAGTGGAAAACAACCAAAGCACAAGAGTAGAAGATTTGTCCAATAGGATTAAAATAGAATTAAAGAAGGTTATAGTAGAGCAGGAAGAGGTTATGAATCAAGCTATCATAAGCCTTATAAGTGGAGGTCATGTACTTATAGAGGGGGTTCCGGGGCTTGCTAAGACACTTCTTATTAAGACTCTGGCAAAAACCTTATCTTTAGATTTTAAAAGGGTACAGTTTACACCGGATCTTATGCCTGCAGATATTACTGGAACTAAGGTTTTCAATATGCAGAAAAGGGAATTCGAGCTGGTTAAGGGACCGGTATTTACTAATTTTCTTCTAGCAGATGAAATTAACCGTACACCCCCTAAAACTCAGGCAGGACTTTTAGAATCTATGGCAGAAAATACAGTATCTATAGATGGAGAAATGATTCCTCTTCCTAGGCCTTATATGGTTTTTGCTACAGAAAACCCTTTAGAGTATGAAGGGACATACCCTCTTCCTGAGGCTTTAGTGGATAGATTTATAATGAAGGTACTTATAGATTATCCATCTACTAACGGAGAAAAGGAAGTACTCATGAGATATAATTCAGGTTTCTCAGGAAATGATCTTGATAAGTGCGGTATAGAGGTCCTCTTTAATGCTGAGGATATCATGGCCTGTAGGCAAGAGGTACAGGAGGTTAAGATAGATGAAGCTCTTGTAGAATACATCGTAAACATTATTAAAGAAACAAGAAATAATCCAGCCATAGAGATAGGAAGCTCGCCTAGAGGCTCCATTGCATTGCTTCAATGTTCCAAGGGCTGTGCTGCTCTTATGGGCAGAGATTATGTGATACCAGAGGATATTAAAAGTATGGCCTTTCCAACCTTAAGGCACAGAATTATATTAAAGCCGGAGCTGGAGCTTGAAGGAATAAGGCCTGATGAGGTAATTAATGATATCCTATCAAAGATTAAAGTCCCTAGATAGAGAGTAGAGTGATACCATTGGCAATTACTAAAAGAGTTATATATTTATTTCTTGCAGGATTTTTACCTTTAATTCTTGCAGTAATTACAACCGGTGCCGCCGGCGGTTTTTCGGTTATAATATTTTTTCTTTATAATTTAATTGTTCTGGGACTAGTAATAGCGGATTACATGATGTCCAAGACTCAGGGTGATATATCTATTGAAAGAACTGGTGAGGAAAATCTCTCTCTTCATGAGGAGGAGGAAATTAGTTTTCAGCTATTAAATAAAGGCAATAGAGAGCTTTATATAGAGCTTAAGGATGAAATTCCAGAGCATCACTTTAAGGTGTCTAAGCCTCTCATGAAGGGAATGGTACCCTGTAATGAAAAGGTAAGCTATAGCTATAAGGTCATTCCCTCAAAAAGGGGAGCCTTTAACTTCCCAAGAATTTATCTAAGATATGAGGGAAGGCTTAAGCTTGTGATGATAAATAGAGTGATAGAGCTTGCTAAGGAATATAAGGTCTATCCTAATATGAAAAATCTAAGAAAATATAGATTCAGCATAACCCATAATAGATTTTTAAGAGAGGGAAACAGAGTACTGAAGATGCTAGGTAGAGGCACTTCCTTTGAAAGCCTAAGGGATTATACCAATGGCGATGAATATAAGAAGATTAACTGGAAGGCAACAGCAAGAGAAGGTAGGCCTATAGTAAATCAGTACGAGCCTGAAAAGAATCAATATGTTTATTCCTTAATGGATTCTGGTAGACCAATGACCTATACCCTAAAGGGATATAATAAACTGGACATGGCAATAAATACTGCTCTTGTTCTTTCAGATATGGCAAATCAAAATGGTGATCAAGCAGGTCTCATGGTTTTTGATACTGAGGTAAGAGATATGCTCCTTCCAGGAAAGGGTCCAAACCATAGAAACAAAATACTAGAAGCCCTGTATCATATTGAAGGAAATAAAGCTGTATCAAATCATGAGGATGCCTTCAATTACTTCCGGAGAAAGGAAAGACACCGAAGCACCATTTTCCTCTTTACAGATTTTGATACTCTCGAAGAGGCGGAGGAAATGTCTAGAGTGCTTCCGCTTATATCGAGAAATAATGTGGTTATAATAGTTCTCATAAAAAATAAAAGCTATGAGG
>JAEXZL010000213.1 GCA_023451395.1 Bacillota bacterium
TACCGCTTGTGGTTATGAAAATTTCTTCATATTACCTACCATGTCAGAAGTATATACCTATCAAGAATTACGTGAATTAGCCTTGAAACACGGAATCAGAGATAATAAAGTCCATATCGGTGTATGGATACAAACACAAGGCTATCAAAAACAGAGAATACAGATTAACCACATTAGAAAAACATTTTATTTAAAATCCCATGATTGAGACAAGAATCCCAATAACACCTGACACAAGTACCACCCTTACAGATGAAACAACAGAACACATTGTTAATCACAAGGTAACAATCAAAATAGACAGAGATTATTTAAGAAAGAAGTATGCAGAACTATACGAACAACTGGCAAAAATAAAGCTGCCGCCCTCTTACAAGAAGAAATAAGTCCTCCGGTATCACCGACAACGTGTAAATCATCGTTAATAAAGCAATACTTACAGCCATTAACCAACGATATATTTATTCATATTTTTCTATTGTCATATAAGTAGCATAATTAAAATAATCGTATTTTTGCAGAAAAAGATTATTATGGTAGCTACAACTATTCATTTATTTATGGCTCTTGCATTATTTCTTATCCAAAACTGGATTGGAAGTAAATCTTATTCAAGAGGATATGTAAAATTTTCTCTATTAGACGATAAAGATGAAGCTTTATCTTTTAATTTTGTTATAAAAGTTTTCGGCCCAATTGTCTATCTTATTATTATGGTTGCAATATTACAATATTTTCATTGCAATCAGTTCCTATTTAACATCATAAATGTTGTCTATTATTATATCCTAATTAGGATTATAACTATATTTTTATACGAGCGTTCAAGTATTGTAAACTGGTGGAGGATAATATTCTATTACTCGTCCATTTTAACAATATCTTCAATTATATGTAGCAAATTCATTAACTCTGTAGATAATCTATTACCTGATTTTTCTGAAATAAAAAATGAAATTTGGCTATTGATAATTATATTCTTATACCAAGTAGGAAACAGAACAGAAGAAATATTACCAAAGGAGCCGTATGAGACTTCAAGGGCTTATCTACCAGAGCTGAAACAAAGAAAGAAAAGATATATCCTAAAAAAATATTCACATTACAAGAAAGAATATTGGAATATAATAGACAAAATTTCCAATCAAAACATACAAATAAACACTACAATCATTGCCATTCTAATTTTTGAAAATTTCAATAGACCACCAATTATTAGATTTGTCGAGCGTTGTCTAATTAAAATAACAAAGAAAGAAATGACGTTAGGGATAATGCAAGTATCTTCCAATAGAGCCATAAGTGATACTCAAAGTGTTGTTATAGGAACAGAAAATCTTTGTTCTAAATTTCGAAAGAATCAAAAGGAAAGCGAAACAGCTAGATTTCGACTAATGATAAAGCATCATTGTCCAGATAGAAAATATATTCGACAAGTTTTATTTATTACCAAATGTATTATTGATAATCTAGATAATCGCTATGATTATAGTGACTTGTATAGTGAAATAGAACATGAATTTGAGCTTTATGAAACCATTTAATATTGAAAGTATGGATAATAAGAATAATAACGTTAAAAATTATATTGAACAAGGAAAAGAATTAAAGAGTGGACAAATAGCATCAAGCCATTTAATTAAAACTCTAGAAATCTACGGTTTCATTCCTGTTAAAACAGGAAGAATCATATATAATGAAATTATAGATATCCACCCAAGAATAGATACTTTCGCTGTATATAGTAATAGAATCGTATCAGATAGCAAAGCACTACCATACTATAAAAAAATTTCATATAACCAGGAAGACATTGAATGCGACGTAAAATATGTCTATTCTCCTAATTTAAATTACGATGTAATATTAAAATGTCTTTCTTATTTAGATACTGGTAGATGCAATGGTTTCAAAACACATGACGAAGCAATTAAGTATATCAGCAGTATCATAAATAACAATATCGTTGTTTTTAAAACAGAATCGGGAGAAACCGAGCAAGTAAACACCAAATTTCATCTTGGTAATAAACATCAAGCTTTTCATATAGCACCTAAAGGTTCATTTGTTATGTATAGACAACCCCATGATAATGAACTTGGGTGTTTTTGCTTTGAATTCCAAGTTCTATGTCGATATGTAAACCATATCACAGGCAACGTTTCATACCTAATTTTAGACCCTTCTGAAATAAATATATTATGATAGTTTCGCAATTCTATTCTCTATCAGACACTTTTAAATTTGGTCAATACAAGGGCATGGCATTAAGCGATGTTATTGACTGGGATTATCAATATATTTATTGGTGCATGAACAGCATTTCCAATATGGAATTTCTAATTTATGATTCTGCAATAGAAGAATTAAAACAAGTCTATCCCCATTTTTATATATCTAATGATTTTGAAAACAAAAGAATACAAAGATTAGAGGAAGCTAGTAATATGACTACCATGTTAGAAGACAATAATGATTTCTACTACGATAGTGACTATTTTGAAAATAAAACTAATGAGAAATATAATGGCTTCTATGCACAAGATGAAATGGGATACAATGATGATGAAATAGACACTATTTTTGACGGTAATCCAG
>JAEXZL010000217.1 GCA_023451395.1 Bacillota bacterium
TACAGGCTTTCGCTGCTGCGATACGATCATCTACAGTGACTTTATTCCTTTTGGACATAGAAATGCTCCCTTCATGATTAACAGTGTTTTTTTATTTCACTGTCTCTCATAAAGGGAGCATATCAAATTATCTCAGTGCTTTTTTTAATTTTTATTTACTATAGTTGAAACTTAGAGCTTACCCAATTGTGAATAAAAACTTAGGATTGAGAAAAAATATTAGTGTGTTTTTTATTGGTATCCGATGTTGATTTCTGAATATTTGAAAAATTATTAACGATAGATATTAAATAAACATAAGAGGTTAACATTGACAGATTAAAAGCATATGTATTACAATAATATTAATAAACAATAATAATTATTAATTAATAATAATTACAAGGAGGCTACATAATATGTCATTAATAGGTAAAGAAGTTAACGATTTTAAGGTGAATGCATTCCATGAAAATTCCGTAAAGGAAATTACAAAGAAAGATATACTTGGTAAGTGGTCAGTGTTTTTCTTCTATCCAGCAGATTTTACTTTTGTTTGTCCAACAGAGTTGGAAGAGTTAGCTGATAATTACGAAGCATTTAAAAATATAGGTTGTGAAATATATTCTGTATCTACAGATACTCATTTTGTTCATAAGGCATGGCACGATACTTCTAAGGCTATTAAGAAGATTCAGTACCCAATGCTTGCAGATCCAACTCATGCAATTTCAAAGGACTTTGATGTACTTATTGAGGCTGATGGAGTAGCGGAAAGAGGAACCTTCGTAATCAATCCTGAAGGAGCTATCGTATCTTATGAGGTTACTGCAGGAAATGTAGGAAGAAATGCTCAGGAATTATTAAGAAAGGTTCAAGCGGCTCAGTTTGTAGCAGAACACGGAGATGAGGTTTGCCCAGCTAACTGGAAACCAGGAGCAGAAACACTAAAGCCTAGTCTTGATTTAGTAGGCTTAATCTAGTAAATAACTACTAACTAAATGATACAATTCAAAAGTACTATTATGGAGGGCAGTTATGAACCAAATATATGATGTCATTATCATAGGCGGAGGTCCTGCGGGGCTTTCCGCCGCTCTCTATGCAGCGAGGGCAAAGGTAAGTGTATTAGTTATGGAAAAGGAAGCCATTGGTGGACAGATAACAATAACTTCAGAGGTGGTAAACTATCCTGGCGTGGAAAGAACCAGTGGCAAAGCTTTAACTGAGACCATGAGAAAGCAGGCAATTAACTTTGGAGCTGAGTTCTTATCTGCAGAGGTTAAGGATTTAGATTTAACTGGGGATTATAAGATAATAAAAACCTCCAAGGGTGAGTTTAAGGCCTTAGGAGTTGTAATTGCTACAGGAGCAAATCCGAGAAAGCTTGGATTCCCAGGTGAAAGTGAATTTGCTGGTAGAGGAGTGGCTTATTGCGCTACCTGTGATGGGGAGTTCTTCACAGGAAAGGATGTTTTTGTTATAGGTGCAGGCTTTGCAGCAGCAGAAGAGGCTATGTTTTTAACTCGTTTTGCTAAGAGGGTTAGAATTATAGCCAGAGAGCCGGAATTTACCTGTGCAAAATCCATAGGAGATAAGGTTAAGGCTCATGAAGGTATAGACATATATTTTAACACCGAGGTAGTGGAAATAGGTGGAAAGAATACATTGGAATATGCTAAGTTTATAAACAATGAGACAGGAGAAAACTGGGAGTATACTCCTGAAAACTCAGGAGAAGGCTTTGGAGTGTTTGTCTTTGCAGGCTATGTTCCTGCTTCCAATCTTGTTAAAGGAAAGGTAGCACTAGATGATTGGGGGTATATAATAACAGATATCAATCAAAAAACTGATATAGATGGAGTCTATGCTGCTGGTGATGTTTGTATTAAAAACCTTCGTCAGGTGGTAACAGCAGTATCTGATGGTGCGGCAGCAGCAACCTCCTTGGAAAAATATATAGCAGATAAATATGACGAGCTTGGTCTTGAAAGAAAGGAAATAGAGATTAAGACTCCAGAGAAAGAAGCATCAAGGGATACAGCTTCAGAAAATGCTAGTGAAATAACAGCAGAATCAATGACTGGAGGAACCTTCATAACCTCCGATATGATAGAGCAGTTAGGGCCTTTATTTGGAAGGCTTCAAAGGAAGTTAAAGCTTGTTGCTGTAATAGATGAAAGAGCTGTTTCTAAAGAGCTTGAAGTTTTCCTTCAGGAGGTGGAACAATTATCACCTCTAATTGAAGCAAAGGTTATAAAAAAAGAGGATAAGGCAGCAAATAGTCTTGCTTCTATAGCTGTAGACTATCCTGCTCTTTTATTCCTAGATGAAGAGGATAAGTATTTAGGAATTCAATATCATGGTGTTCCTGGAGGACATGAATTTAATTCCTTTATAATTGCTCTTTATAATGCAGTTGGGCCAGGGCAGCCTATAGATGAGGTTACCTTAAAGAAAATTAAAGGAATAAATAAGAAGATTTCTATGAAGGTATTTGTATCCTTATCCTGTACTATGTGTCCAGAGGTTGTTATGTCTTCTCAGAGAATTGCTTTGGAAAATGACAATATAGAGGCAGAGATGTTTGATTTAGCTCATTTCCCTGAGTATAAGGAAAAATACAGCATAATGAGTGTACCCTGTCTTGTGATAAATGACAGTGAGATTGCCTTTGGTAAAAAGAATACTGATCAGATATTGGAGCTTATTGATAAATTGTAATATAAGCTTAAGGAGCTAGTGCAAGCTGTTATTACCTTGTACTAGCTTTTTTAAATAATCTTTCTAGAGGCAATTTTATGATAATAATAATTAAAGTAAAAATAAATTAATTGACAAAGGTCCTGTATATTTATAAAATAAGGATGAGTATAAGAAAGGAAGGTAACCAGAGGAGACATGAGAATTTAATTATCTTTTAGCTTTAAGTAATATAATAAATATTTATTTTTTTAGCTGGAGCGGATAATTAAGATTCCTTAGGTGCTGCCTTTTTATTTTTATGCTGTTTTTTTATAATATATTAAATATCTAATACCTATTTACTCTTAGGGTTCATAGGCTTTAGAGTTATTATATTATTTTGGCTATATATTAAGGAAAGATTATCCTCTCCATACAAGGAGGGGTTTTTTTATGCTTATAGGTGAAATGAATAATATTAAAAAATATTATGGAGAGAGGCTTTTACTGAATATTGATAGTTTTAAGCTTTTTAGTGAGGATAGAATAGGTATTGTTGGAAGAAATGGTTCAGGCAAAACGACTTTTTTAAATATTTTAACAGGTAGGCTTATTCCAGAGGAAGGAAAAGTGACTTTAAGAGAAGGATATTCCTATATAAGTCAGCTTGAACCACCTGATGGTGAGCCTTTAGGAGAAATGAGAAGTGTCTTTCAGGTGAAAACCCTAGGGGAGGAAGGGAGGAGCGGTGGTGAGAACACCAGGCTTAAGCTTGCCTCAGCAATGAGCAGAAGAAATATTCTTCTCATTGCTGATGAACCCACCAGTAACCTTGATAGAGAGGGAGTTGAGCTTTTACAAAAAGAGCTTAAGTCTTTCCAAGGGGCTCTTTTAATAGTATCTCATGATAGAGAATTTTTAGATGAGTTATGCACCTCTATAC